>DASVBI010000272.1:0-2800 GCA_036375915.1 Terriglobales bacterium
GGAGCCAGGCTGGCGCCCAGCAGCGGGGTGCTGCCCGCTCCCAGGAAGCCGGTGCCGGCGGCCGAATCAATGATGGAGAAAGGCGTACCCGACTGGAAGATGGTCACCCCACTGACCTCCCAGCCTTTGAGCAGCGCCGCTTTGGCGCCGGTAGCGCTGCCAAATATGGGCAGGTCGTAAACGTAGCTGACGGCCAGGCGGTGGGGACGGTCAAAATCGGAGAGCCCCCGCGAAGCATTGATATTGCTCTGGTCGTTGTAGGCCGTGTTGAAGGCGGTATTGCCGGTGGAGGTTGCATCCGTCGAGCGGGAGAAGGTGTAGGCCGCCAGCAGGTAACCGCGTCCCCAGCGCCGGGTCAAATTCACCTGCAGGGCGTTGTAGTGCGAATAGGCGTCATTGGCAAATATCTGATACCCGGAATAGCCGTTCAGCCCCGGCGTGGGGGTGCGGGCAATGGCATTGGCAAAGGTGTTGGTGGTGATGGCGTAGGTCACGCCATTGGTGCCCGTTACGTTAAATGGGTTCGACGGGCTGACGCGCAGCGACTGGATGCCGTCGCGGGTCTCACGCAGATGGATAGAGTGGGTGCCCACATATCCGACCTCGAGGACAAAGTTGCGCCCCAAATCGCGCTGCAAGGTCAGGTTCCACTGTTGGGTGTTGGGCACCACGAATCGCCGTGGCACCTCCAACCCGAAAATTCCCACCGAGGGAACGCCGTTGCAGGCTCCATAGTTGGCAGCCTGGGTGGTGTCGTTGCCGGGAAAGCTCACGATGGGCGAGAGGCAGGGAATATACGCCGGGCTGAGCTGTCCCGCGGGCGGCAAGGCGTTGGGATTGGTAGCCAGCGTGCCGGAGAAGAAGTTGGCCAAAGCGCCGGGCGCGGGCGCGCCGCCGAAGGCGATGGGCAGCAGGGGCGCCTGGAAGCTGAGCTGGTCAATGTTGCCCACATCCTCGCGCACGTAGTAAATCCCGTATCCGCCGCGCAGCACGGTCTTGTGCTTGCCCATCACGTCCCAGGCAAATCCCACGCGCGGTCCCAGCCCCGTGGAAATCTGATTGTTAAAGGTGGAGCCGGAAGCGTTGCCGGTGAACCCCGCAACGCCCAGCTTGCTGACACAGCTGGGATAGACAAAGGGATACTGGCCGCTCTGGGTCAGCGAAGACTGCAGGTTGCCGATGTGGCAGTCTCCGTCGGTGAAGGCGCCCATCAATTCGGTGCGCAGCCCCAGGTTGAGAGTCAGGTCGGGACGCGCTTTCCAATCGTCCTGGGCAAAGAAGCCGTAGTTGTTCTGGCGGTAGGCGTGGTTGTAAACCCCGCCGCCTCCGAAGCTGAACAGCGGATCGCCGGTCAGGAACTCCTGCCAGTCATTCAACGGGCCATTGTTCACGAAGAACAGCTGCCCGTTGAAGGTCTGGGGGAACTTCTTGTCCAGGTTGACGCGGGTGGCTTCGCCACCGAAGCGCCAGTTGTGGTTGCCGTGCGTCCAGCTCAGGGTTTCTACGAAATCGTAGTTGTTCTGGTTCTGAAACTGGTCGGCCTGGGGCGTGGGACCGAACTGGAAGCCGGAGCTCAGCAGGGTGAACTTGTAGATGCTCTTGGTCAGGTTGTTGGTGGGGCGGTTGATGCCCACATCGTTCACCGTGACCGGGGGCACGTTGATGGCGCTGTTTTTGATGTGTACCCAGCCGAAACGGAAGTCGTTAACCATGGTGGGGGAGAACAGGTGGGTCTCGGCAATGGACATCAGGCGGTCGTCCACCGGCAGGTCGAACGGAAAATTGAGGTCAGAGCCGCTGATGCTGCCGCCCAGGGAAGCCTGCAGCCCGCCGGCGCCGAAGGGCACCAGTTGCTCAGAGTTGGAAAAGAAGAAGCGGTAAGCGACCTTGTCCTTGCCGCCACGGAACTCGCGGTCCCAGTTAGTGGTGAACTGGTCATCGGTGAAGGTCCCGGGCTTGCTGAAAGCGAAGGGCCCGGTGTTGAGGCTGCCTCCGGTAAAGCCCGGCGTGCCGGGTACGGTGGGGAACAGGTAACCACCGGGCGTGTTGCCGAACTGATTGCTCTTGAAGTTGAGCAGCTTGAGGGCGACGGGATCAATCTGCACCCCGGTCTGGCCGGGGAAGAAGGTGTTGAGCAGCGACTGCGCGGAGCGGTCCGTGGGCAAAACCGGCAAAAGCGTGCTGATAAACGTGCCGCCGGAGAGGCCGCTGCGCTGGCGCGTGCCCTGGTAATTGACGAAGAAGAATCCCAGTTTGCCGTCCTTGCCGACCGGCCCGCCCAGGCTGCCGCCGAAGATGTTCTGCTTGATGACCGGGCGCGGCTGGCCGCTGCGCTTGAGGAAGAACTCGTTGGCGTTGAGCACATCATTGCGGAAGAACTCGTAGGCATCGCCGTGGAACTCGCGCGTGCCCGACTTGAGGATGGCGTTGACGTTGCCGCCGCCGTTGCGGCCCTGGCTGGCGTCATAGAGCGAAGTCTGCACCTTGAATTCCTGCACCACGTCGGGATTGGGCAGGGGCGTGTTGGTCAGTTCGGCGACGTTGTAATCGGTGGCCGTGATGCCTTCGACCAGGTAGTTGTTATTGTCCTCGCGCTGGCCGTTGACGATGATGCGCACGTCGCCGCGGCCGAGCTGCGCCGAGGCGTTGAGCTGGCTGGAAGCGCCGGCGGAGAGGCTCAACAGCTGCTGAAAGTTTTGTGTGGCCAGGGGGAGGGTTCGGATGGTGTTGGACTCGATGGCTTCACCGGTAGTGGCGGTGGTGGTCTCCACCGTCTGGACCTCGGCCTGGACCTCGACCT
>DASVBI010000082.1:0-2532 GCA_036375915.1 Terriglobales bacterium
CCATCATGGAGTTGGTCAACCAGCTCTACGCCACCGAAGAGCAAAAGGGGAATTGCATCCCCGATGCTCTCTTGCGGGAAGTGCAGTGCGACCTGGTGCTGCTGATGGCTCCCTTTGCGCCTTACCTGGCGCACGAGCTCTGGGAGATGCTGGGCGAGCGCCAGGACCTCCTGCACGCGCCCTGGCCCAAGTACGACCCGGCCCTGGCCAGGGAAGAAGAGATCGAGATTCCGGTGCAGGTCAACGGCAAGCTGCGCAGCCGTATTGTTGTGTCTGCCGATGCTTCCGAGGAAGAGGTGCGCCAGCGCGCCCTGGCCGACGAAAAGGTTCAGTCCTTTACCGCCGGCAAGCAGGTGGTGAAAGTGATCATCGTTCCCGGCAAGCTGGTCAACATCGTGGTGCGCTAACTTAGCCGCCCGCGGATCAAGGCAACCCACCAGCGCAATGTCATCCTGAGCGGAGCATGCCGATTTGTTTGCAAATCGGCATGCGGAGTCGAAGGACCCCTGCGCTTCCAGTTTCACCTATGGGTTCCAGGGAGTTCTGATAACGGCGCGCCCTCTTGAACTCCCGCGAGTGGCAGCTGCGAAATGAGAAATGTAGGGTTCCTTCGACTCTGGCGTTCGCCCTCGCTCAGGATGTCATTGGTTGTGGGTGAGAATCCGCGTGAGTCCACGGGAATTGAAGTTAAGAAAGGCGGGCCCTCAAAGGCCCGCTTCAGGCGAAGTGGCGCGCAACTAGGAGGCGCCTTTGTGAGCGTGATGGGCGGGATGGGCTGGAGCGCCGAACCGCAGCGCTTCCCGCTGGTTGTTCCACTCGATTTCGCTGATGGTTTTATTGCCGTCCTTGTTGGTGCTCTCCACCACCGCATCATAGGGCGCCTTCTCCTGGAGCTGCGCTACTGTTGCGGGTGCCGTCAGCACGGTCTTGCCGGATTTCAGGAAGCTGACATTTACGGCCGGGCCGTTGCCCTGCCACTCCACCTCATAGCTGCCCGGCATCAGCGTCTTGCCGGCCAGTTTGACCTGGTCCTCGACGGCCACCCTCTTCTTCTGCTCTTTGCTGGCGTTCGAGCTGGCCGGTGCGGCCAGCGGGAAAATCATGCTTAGCGTTGCCGCTAAGGCCAGGAATCTCATTACTTTCATGCTTGCTCCTCCCCGGGTGAGACGGGTAGGTTGGCGGACGACGGTACTCTCTCCCTCGCCGGAACCACCGTCCCGCTCACGCCTGTGAAATGTCCGACATTGGGAGGGATGCAGCAGGAGGTACACAAGTTGCCCGCATTGTTCCAAGCGCGGAACAACAGCGAACAGCATCCAGCCTTAAGCAGCCGGTCGGGTGTTGAAACCTTGAAAACGTGAAACCTTGAATTCTTGAAACCTTGAATTCTTCTCTCTCCTGCTTGCTGTATCCTACGCAGTTGTGGCCGCACAATCTTCAATTCGGCGCGGTTTTGAGTCCATCTTCCGCCAGCCGTCTCTGCCCCTGGCGGAAATCGCCTGGCGCTGGTGCTTTGCTGTGTCTACATGCCTGCTGGCTTTGGTCTTTGTTCTGGAATATCTGAACGCCGTCCCCGTTTCCTGGCACGAGCAGTTGCTGCTCCAAAGCGGTGAACCGTTGCTCGCGCTGGTTGGCGTGGCCCACGCCCTGCGCGGCAGCGCCGTTCGCTTCGCGGCCGGCGGGATTGTAGCGGGAACAGCGATGGCCGTGCTCTGGATATTCAGCTCCGCCCTGGGACGGCTGGCTACCCTTAGCGCCTTGCTGCCGCAGGCGCACGGCAGGTTCAGGTCCTTGCTAGGCCTCAGTTTCCTGAGGGCTGGGCTCTTTCTGGCGGCGGTGCTTGCCGCGCTCGGGGCGCTGGTCCTTGCGGTTTCCGCCGGCCCGGCGGGCGATGCTGCTCCCGGCGTGGTTCTAGCCGCCATCCTGATCGCTTGTATATGGCTGGTCTGGTCACTGCTCAACTGGCTGCTCACCCTGGCCGCCATTTTCGCGGTGCGCGACCGGCAGGATACCTTCGGAGCCGTGGCAGCTGCCGTGGATTTGGTTCGCAGCGCGTGTGGCGATGTGGTGCTGACCGGCCTGCCCTTCGTGTTGCTGCACTATCTGGCTCTGGCTGCGGCGGCCGCAGCCGGGGTGTTGGTTTTTGACCTGATGACCCGCGTCTCTCCGGAAGCCGCCTGGGCGCTGGTGGCCATTGCGCTGGGCTATTTCGCCTACGCGGATTTTCTCTGCATTACCCGCTTGGCGGCCTATTTGGCTCTGGCGGGGCTGAGCGGAGAAGCCGTCGCCCCCAAACCGGCTCAACCTGCGCCCCAGGGTAGCCTCTCGGAATTATCGCCGCTCCCCGATGCCGGAAACGGCAGCACCCCTCTGCTCCAGTCCTGACTCTGTAATACATTTAGTAACTACCCCTCATTGGCCTGCCAACTATCACCTTCCCGACTCCTGACTCCTGACCCCTGCTTTTTCCTTTACACTACTATCATCCTTCTGGCACATTAGACCGTGGAAGCCCAATCCATCGTCGTCCTC
>DASVBI010000697.1:0-3011 GCA_036375915.1 Terriglobales bacterium
CCGATGGCGGCGCGACGGACATCGTGGCAGCGTCGGTGCGGGGAACACGGGTCGAGCTCGTCCTTCCAAAACTGGACGTATACGACGTCGTGACCATCAACTGATTGTGCCCGCCTAGTTCGGTGGCGCAGTGGACGGGTCGCTCAGCACGATCAGCTTTCCAATGGGAAAGGCTTCTTCCGTGAGAGGGAACTCAGCATCAGTGTTGATGATCAGCACCTGGCCGCTGAGAACGCCACAGATTACGAGGCTCTGACTTTCAACGGCGACCACTCTGTATGTTTCGTCGTAGATCGTCATGTCTGCTTAGATGCGCAATCTTGTGTCTGGGAACACGGCGGCATCATTGACGACAACGTTCCCGGCCTGGCTGCCCGCAAGCGCTACTGGAATAATGGGATCCACTCTCGCGCAGGACTCCGCTGGTATCGGGAGTGAAAATAGGAAGCTCTCGCCTTAAGCGACCCGGAACCCCTGGACATCCTTTGACGCTGTACTTGTTTCATCAACAGTTATATGTATATCATACGGTCCCGATGAGCGCAGTACCCCAGGACAGCGGCGCGCCATGGCTACTGTTAATCTTCAGTCTGCCAGCCAAACGCGCCAGCGAACGAGTGCAGGTGTGGCGCAAGCTGAAGCGGCATGGCGCCCTGCCGCTGCGCAGCTCCGGCTACGTTCTGCCCAACAATGCCATAAACCAGGAGCGGTTCGAATGGCTGGCGGCAGCTATACGCAAGTACAAAGGCGAGGCTTCGGTAGTCCAGGTGCATGCCATCGACGATCTTCCTTCCGAAGCACTTGTCCAGCGGTTTGTCGAAGCCAGATCCCGCGATTATGAAGCCTTAATTCGAGAGCTGCAAAAAATTCGGCCCACAGCCGCAACTTCGTCGAGCAAGGTGGCACGGCTCCGCAACCGTTTCCAGGAAATTGCAACCATTGACTTCTTCACCAGCCCGCTTCGGGGGCGGGTCGAGACCCTGTTTGACCGCTTGGATTCCCCGAATCCCCTGTCTGGGGAAAAAACTTTGCCGAGCCGTATTGAGAAGGAATTCCTTGATCGCACGTGGATGACACGGCCGCGGCCCGGCATAGACCGGGTTTCCTCCGCATGGCTGATCCGAAGGTTCGTCGACCCCAAAGGGAAGTTCTTGTTTAGCTCTGATCCCCGGCAACACCCCGAAGCCATTCCGTTCGATATGTTTCAACAGGCAGGGGGATTTGGCCACCGCGGCGAGGACTGCACCTTTGAAACACTGCGCAAGGAGTTTCGCATTCGCGACCGGCGAGTGACCACAATTGCACAAATTATTCACGACGCCGATTTGTCCGACGGCAAGTTCGGCCGTGTTGAAGGGGTAGGGCTGGATCTGGTGCTGATTGGATGGGCTCAGCAGGGCGTTTCTGACGAAGAACTGCTCCGTCGTGGAATGGAGCTTATTGCGGGCCTCTACGACTCACTGCCGGAAGGTGGCCAAAAATGAAATGGATCACATGTCCATCAATTTCCAGCCCACCGGCAACGAACGGGCTGCGGCGAATGACAATGCGGTGAATTTAGCCAAAGGGCTTCGTGCGGCCCTGGATAAGACCAATTCCGCCCAGGTTTCTAAATAGCACGAGCTGTCGAAACTGACGGAGGCGAGCTTGAAACTGGCGTGGACAATTCCGGCCCTGCTGTTGCTGCTCATCATTTCGATGACCGTGGCCGCCCAGCCAAGCGGCCCAGGAGCATCTCCGCTGACTATGGAAGCGGCAGTAGACTACGCCGTGTCGCATTACCCCGCCGTCCGTTCGGCTCTCGAGCGAAGAGCGGCAGCTCACGCGGGCATCGGGCTGGCGCGCACCGCCTATCTGCCCAGCGCCAACGCGCTGTGGCAGGGGAACCGGGCGACACGCAACAATATCTTCGGCCTGCTTTTGCCGCAGTCCGTGGTGCCCTCCATCTCCGGCCCGGTGTTGACCTCCACGTCGGGCCGGGGTGTGTGGGGGAGTGCCGCCGGCCTGCTCGTGTCCTGGGAGCCATTTGATTTCGGGTACCGTCGCGCTGAGGTGGATGCCGCCAGGGCAAGTGAGCGCGTCGCTTCTGCCGGCGTCGCTGTCACCCGTTTGGACGTAGGCGCTGCGGCGGCAAACGCCTTTCTCTCCGCTATTGCTGCTCGACAGCAGGTGCGGGCTGCCCAGGCGGATGTGAACCGGCGGCAAGTCTTCACCCGGGTCGTTCACACCTTGGTTGATAACCAGTTGCGTCCCGGAGCGGATGCCTCGCGGGCAGATGCTGAGTTGGCAGCCGCGCGTATTGCCCTTATTCAGGCACAAGTCAGCGAGCGCGTCGCGCGGGCTGAGTTGGCCGATCTGCTGGGAATGCCCATGGAGAACGCAGCTCTCGATCCCGGCCCGCTGCTACAGATTCCGCCAGCCGGCATTCCAGGGCGAAACATTGCGTTTCATCCCGGAGCTGCGGCGCAAAATGCCCGGGTGCAGCAAGCCGCGGCCGAGATACGCGTCGCCGATCGCTCTTATTATCCGCGTTTCAACCTGCAGGGCTCGCTTAGCGGGCGAGGCACCGGCGCCAATCTCGATGGCAGCTTTGCCGGGGGAACCACAGGCCTGGCCATGCAGCGAGAAAACTGGGCAACGGGTCTGACCGCCTCTCTTCCGGTGCTCGACATTTTCGCGACCCGTGCGCGCAAACAAATCGCCCAAGCCGATCAGCGGGCGGAGTCCGCGCGTTACCAACAGACTCTGCAGGACCTTTCGGCACAGGTTGCCGAGGCCCAGGCACGGCTTGAGGGCGCTATAGCAATTGCCCAGGCCACGCCGGCGGAGTTGCAGTCCGCACGCGACAGTGAATTGCAGGCGCGTGCCCGCTATCAGGCAGGCTTGGCCAACATAGTGGAGGTAACCGAGGCGCAAAGCCTGCTGGTGCGCGTCGAGAGCGATGATGCCATTGCCAAGCTGAATGCCTGGCGGTCGCTCGCCGATCTTGCCGTCGCGCAAGGCGATATGAA
>DASVBI010000368.1:0-2251 GCA_036375915.1 Terriglobales bacterium
TTACCGACATCGAAGCCATTCACCTGCGCGTGGAAGACCCCAATATTGGCCTGTTCGATGGTTCCTATGACGACTGCGTCATCGTCGTCCACACCGATGGAGGCCTCACCGGCTTGGGCGAAACCGAGTCGCTGGCTCCGGCCATCCAGGCCATCATCAACGGACCTTCCGCCCACAGTCATGCTCGCGGCCTCAAAGAGGTGCTGGTAGGCTGCGATCCGCGCGACCCGCAGGAGCTGTGGCAACGCATGTACGAAGCCACCGACTACGTGGGCCGGCGCGGGCTGGTCATGCACGCCATCGGCGGCGTGGACCTGGCACTCTGGGATCTGCGCGGAAAAATCGAAGGCAAGCCGGTTCACGCGCTGCTCGGCGGTGCGCGGCGCGACCGCCTCCCCGCCTACGGCACCATTTATCCCATTGAGCGCACGCCCGAAGGCGTCAAGCGGCAGGTGGAAGCCGGCAAGAGCAAGAATTTGCGCGCCTTTAAGCTATGCGCTGATCCCTGGTGGATGGATGACCTGGCCTTGACCGGACGCCTGTTGCAAGCGGCGCGGCAGGCTGCAGGACCGGACGCCAAACTTATCGTGGATGCCGCCCTCTCTTACCGCGCCGCGGAAGACGGCCTTCGGCTATTGCCGGCGCTCAAGGACGCCGGTATCTGGTTCCTGGAAGCGCCCTTGCCGCTGGACGATGTGGAGGGCCACGCTCGCATGGCTGGCCACGGCATCCCTCTTGGGGTGGGCGATCTGGGCCTCACTCACGTGCTCGAATTTATCGAGATGATGGACCACGGCGGGGCGGAGATCTGCCAGCCCGATATCACCGAAGTCGGCGGCTTCACCGGCATTCTGCAGGTCGCTGCCGCCGCCCTGCAACGCGGCAAGCGGGTCATTACACACGGCTATAAAACCAACATCGAGATCGCTGCCAACCTGCATTTCCTGGCGGCGCAGGAAAGGGAGGAAATTCTCGAGTACTCGCTCAGCCATTCGCCCCTGCGGTGGGAGACTACGCGCGAACACTTTCCCGTGGAAGCTGATGGCTGCGTCCGCGTGCCGCAGGCTCCCGGCTTGGGAGTAAGTCTGAATTCGGAGGCTGTAGCCCGGTACCGCTGGCCGGCTACATCGGAGGCACAACAGCGAGCAGCATCTTGAGAACAGGCCCGGGGGCGCGGCTCATGCGCTCAAATGCCTCCTGGCCGCGCCCCAGCGGCATCTGCTCCGTCCACGCGCTCAGGTCCACTTCGCCCGCGATCAGCAGCTTCAGGGCTCGCTGGAAGTCGGCCGGCGTATACGCGAACGACATCACGACCCGGTGCTCCTTGCGGATGCTGGCGACGAAATTCACCGCGCTGCTCTGCGCGCCCATCCCCAGCAGCACCACCTGGCCGCCGGGGCGGCACAAGTCGAAGGCCATCTGGCGCGCAGGACCGGCTCCGCTGGCGTCAATCACCACATCGAAGCCGCGCCCCGCCAGCCTCAGTGCTTCCTGCGCGCCATCATCGGCTGCGGTATTGACCGCCGCGGTTGCGCCCAGCTTGCGCATCGTGGCCAGGCGCTGATCATTCACGTCCACGACGAGAACGTCGCGCGCCCCCACGCGCAGCCCGCCCACTACCGCCAGTGCTCCCATGGCTCCCGCGCCCACAACCGCCAGCCGGAAGAACGGTGGGGGTGCAGCCACCCGGTACAGGTGCACAACGTTGGCCAGCGGCTCGCATAGAATCGCCCGCTCCGTCGGCAGAGCATCCGGAAGGTCGTAGATTTGGCTGGCGGGCACGGCCACGTACTCAGCAAATGTGCCGGGCGTTTGCCCCAATCCCAGCAACCTCCAGGAAACGCATAGGTTCTGCGCTCCCGAAAGACAGGCTTCGCAGCTGCCACAACTGATCAGCGGATTCGCCACCACACGCCGCCCGTCGCTCAGCCTTCCCACCAGTTCGTGACCCAACACCAGGGGTGGCTTGCGCAGGGCACTGTGACCCAGGAACCCGGAAATATCGGAGCCACAGATGCCTGCGACTTCAACTGCGACTTCGGCTTCTCCCGGCTGCTGCCGCGGCCGCGGCTGGTCCTGCAGTTCGACCTTCTCCGGCGCCGTGTAAACCAGTGCCCGCATGCGTGGCAGTATAGTGCACGGCTGCACCGTCAACGAACGGATTACCCGCATCGTTATCGCTTATCTGCTCGCGGGTTGCCTTCGTTGTCCGCCTTCACTATGCTCCTGTCCCGTGCTCCACAAATCTGTC
>DASVBI010000464.1:0-4744 GCA_036375915.1 Terriglobales bacterium
AATAGAACCATTGTTCGATATTCATATTCAGGCCTCTTTCAGCTGCACGATGCCGGAGATCGCAGCCGACACGCGGTTCCAGTTGGCGGTTTCTTTTTCCAGTTGCTTCCGTCCCAACTGGGTGAGCGAGTAAAACTTGGCGCGGCGGTTGTTTTCACTCGATTTCCAGTGAGCCCGGACCCAACCGCGGCGTTCAAGCTTGTGCAGGGCGGGATAGAGGGAACCGTCGCTGACGCCCAGCACATCACTGGAAATCTGTTTCAGGCGCTGGCTGATGGCCCATCCGTTCAAGGGTTGCAAGGCCAGTATTTTGAGGATCAGCATGTCCAGAGTCCCCTGGACCAGGTCGGACGGCTTACTCATAAAACGCTCTCCCCTCGGTTACCGAGTTAGACTACCGGGCCTCCCCCCGGTTAGCAAGGAGTCAGACTTTTTAGGGATGGCCGGCAAACCGGAAAGGCGTCACCTCCCCGCAATGATTGTTGTGGGGAATTCACTACGGCCGGTCGGGTCTGGTGTTTCGCGTCACGTCCCCCGGAACTGGAGACTGCCTTACGGCGCTCCCTCATTCAGCCCGGGCAGCGACCAGTGGCTGACCGGCATGGGATCCAGAACCGGCCTGCCCAGGTTGGGGCAGCTCAAGGCATAAATGCCGGTATCAGCGGCGGCATAAATGATGTTGCGGTCCCACTCAATCAGCACGTTATCCACCGTCCGGTTCCAGCTGCCCCATTTGTTCAGGTCTCCACCCTGAGGAGGAATGAAGTAGGCCACCTCCGTAGGGCGCAGCAGGTCGCTCACGTCGTAGCAGCGCAGGCCCGCGTCGAAGTAGGAGTAGGCGATGAAGTTAGCCGAAATCGTCCCCGGAGCTTTCAAATGCGGCGGGTTGTGCGCCCCAAATCTGCCGCGCTTGAAGCAGAAATCGCGGTAGGGCGCCTCCGGCGGCGGCACCGGGCGGGGGAACTGCGCCACCGGCGTGGGCCGTTCCTCGTCGCGGATGTCAATTACCCAGACAGGCAGGAATATCTGGTTGCAGTCGGGATTGGTGGTTTCGCCGTTGGCAAAGACAAAGCCCTTGTCCAAACCGCCGCACCAGATGGTGTGGAAGGCGATGCCGCCGGCGCCATACTGCGGCGGCGGCTCGAAGCGGCCGATCTCTTTCTGATGCTTCGGATCTGAAAGGTCCAGAATGATCAGCCCGAAGCAGCCCCAGGACCCATATCCACGGGTGCCTCCTTCTTCCAGGCGCTTAGGCACATAAACCGGCCCGTGCAGGCCGGCAAACGGCGTCTGGTCCTTTTCCGGGTATTTCAGTCTGCTCCATTGCCACTTTTCGTATTCGGCTTCCTCGCCTTTGCGCGAACCTGGTACCCACCACATGGAGACTTCCTTCGGGCTGGCAGGGTCGGACATGTCCACGATCATGTTGCCGTTCACCAGCGGGCGGAAGTAGGAGATCTGGTGGATAAAGGAGTCATCGGGGGCGGTGTCCAGGTAGGCGTAGCGGCCGCCATCATAGTAATTGCGGTGCGTGCCCGAACCGGTGGCTCCGGTGCTGAACTCCGAGAGCAGGGAAGTCTTGGCGGGATTGGTTACGTCGTAAACGCGAATGCCACGCAACCCTTTGTAGTTCCGCCACTTGTCCAGCAGCTTGGGATCATCATACTTGCCGTTGGGCGCTGTGGGCGTGGAACTGGTGATGGGCGCGGCCGCGCTGGTCACCAGAATCCATTTCTTCAGTTTCTGATTCCACGCCACCTGCACCTGGTAACCATTCCAACCGTGGTGGTTGTACATCGCGGGCTTGCGCAGATCGGATACGTCAATAAAATCGCCCTGCTGCACCAGGTAGCGGCGGTCGCCCACCGACATCATCTGCATCTTGCCTCCCCGGTCCTCGCCCGGCAGGATGTGAGCTATCACCTCCATGTTGCGGATGTACATCCGCCGGTCCAGATAAGTAAGGCTCTGGGGCGAGGGATGAGGATGGTTATTGGCCCGGGAGGCAATGGCAGAGCCGGCGACGGCGGCGGCGGCGCCCGCCGCAGTCTTCAAGAATTGCCGCCGGGTTGGGTAAGGTTTCCGCTTTTTGGAGGGTGGTGCTGTCAACTTCTCGTCATCGTGTTGCATGGCGCTCCCTGTTGAATCTGCGGCGAAGCCCGCAAATGGTTGGACAGCTCTACCACTTCGGCGGCTTCACTGTCAAACTCAATCTCTCCAACTCGGGCCGCCAAAGAAAATTTGCCCGGGGGAGGAGCTTTACTTTTTTGGGGAAATGGATTTATGGTATGGTGGTCGTACCAAAGGGCCGCTTGCCGCGAAACCTTGCGGACGTCAAGATCCTTAACCGCCACTACCTCAGGAGGCAGACCTATGGCGATTGCCACTATCAATCCTGCAACCGGGCAATGCCTGAAGAAGTTCGAGCCCCTCTCCGAGCGGCAAATTGATGAAAAGATTGCGGCAGCGGCGGCTACCTTCGCCGAGTACCGCAAGGTTCCTTTTGCCGAGCGCGCCCGCATGATGGTGCGCGCGGGCGACATCCTGGAACGCGAAAAGCAGGATTTTGCCCGTTTGATGACCCTGGAAATGGGTAAGACCATTGGTTCGGCGGTGCAGGAAGCCGCCAAGTGCGCCTTGGTCTGCCGCTACTACGCGGAGAACGCTGAGCGCTTTCTGGGCGACGAATTGGTAGAGACGGCGGCCGCCCGCAGCTACATTCGCTACCAGCCGCTGGGACCGGTGCTGGCGGTGATGCCGTGGAATTTTCCCTTCTGGCAGGTTATGCGTTTTGCGGCACCCGCCCTGATGGCCGGCAACGTGGGACTGCTCAAGCATGCTTCCAACGTTCCCCAGTGTGCCCTCGCCATCGAGGACATCTTCCGCCGCGCCGGCTTTCCCGAAGGTGCGTTTCAAACCCTGCTCGTAACTTCGTCGCAGGTGGACCGGATTCTGGATGATCCCCGGGTAATGGCGGCTACCCTCACCGGCAGCGAGGGAGCGGGCATTCAGGTGGGAATGGCGGCGGCCAAGAGAATCAAGAAGGTAGTGCTGGAGTTGGGCGGCAGCGATCCCTTTATCGTCATGCCCAGCGCCGATTTGGAGACGGCGGTCAGCACCGCGGTGAAGGCGCGGGTGCAGAACAACGGGCAGTCGTGCATTGCCGCCAAGCGCTTCATCGTGGCGCAGGAGATCGCGGAAGAGTTCGAGCGGAAGTACGTGGCCAAGATGGAGGCGCTGGTCATCGGCGACCCCATGCAGGAGAACGTGGAACTGGGCCCTCTGGCCACGGCTGACGCGGTGGTGGATCTGCAGCGCGACGTCACCAAATCCGTGGAAGCCGGCGCACGCCTGCTTACCGGCGGCAAGCCGCTGTCCGACCGGCCGGGAAATTTCTACGCGCCCACGGTGCTGACCGACATTCCCAAGAACTCGCCGGCCTATCGCGAGGAGTTGTTTGGTCCGGTGGCCTGCCTGTTCCGCGCCAAAGATGTGGAGCAGGCCATCGCCATTGCCAATGACAGCCGTTTCGGCCTGGGCGCCAGCGCCTGGACGAATGATGAGTTCGAGCGCAAGAGATTTATCAACGAACTGGAAGCGGGCATGGTGTTCATCAATAAGATGGTGGCCTCCGATCCGCGCATTCCCTTTGGCGGAGTGAAACAGTCCGGGCACGGGCGCGAATTGGGCGTCCACGGTATCCGCGAGTTCACCAATATCAAGACGGTCTGGATTGAAGACGAGGTTCAGCAGGCGCGCATTTCACGGGCCGTGTAGGGTCAGCAGCGGTTAATGCAAGGCGCTGGGTGAATTTCATGTACAAAATAGTGCGCACATCACGCCTGTACGAGCAGATCGTGCAACAGATTGAGGAGACCATCCTGAAGGGCAACCTCAAGCCGGGTGACCAACTGCCGGCGGAGCGCGACTTGGCCGAGCAGTTCGGGGTGAGCCGGACGGCGGTCCGCGAAGCCGTCAAAGCGCTGCGGGAGAAGGGCCTGGTGGAGGCCTATACCGGGCGCGGCACTTTCGTGACCAACGGCACCTTGCACGCCATCCGGCAATCGCTCGACCTGATGGTGAAGATCGGCCAGACCGACGGCGCCACTCAACTGGTGGAAGTGCGCGAGATATTGGAGCCGGAGATCGCAGCCCTGGCGGCGGACCGGGCGGAGGAGCAACACCTGGCAGCCCTGCGCGAGGCGGTCGCGATCATGGACGCATCCCTGGAGAATGCCGAGGCGTTCATCGAGGCCGATCTCGATTTTCACCTGGCCCTGGCGGAAGCGGCCGGCAATCCCATCATTCTCTCGCTCATTGACTCGATTGTGGGGCTGCTGCGCGAGCAGCGTCTGGGAACCTTTGAAACGCTGGGCGGCCCGCAGCGCGGCCAGTACTATCATCGCCGCATTCTGGGGGCAATTGAAACGCGGAATGCGGAACAGGCGCGCTCCGAAATGCGGGCTCACCTGCAGCAAGTGCGCGAGGACTCGCGCTTACCTTCCGGAGCCGAGGATAGAGTGCTCTCCCGGCCCGCATCCTGACTCGGAGATACGGCTAGATGGCGAACCTGGGATTTGTCGGTCTAGGAGTGATGGGCAGCAACATGGTGGAACGGCTGCTCAGCAAAGGTCACACCGTGACCGGCTACAACCGCACGCGCGGCAAAGCGGAAAGGCTGATTGAGAGGGGCATGCGCTGGGCGGATTCGCCGCGCGCCGTCGCCGAAGCCGCCGATGTGACC
>DASVBI010000559.1:0-2810 GCA_036375915.1 Terriglobales bacterium
CTGCTCTCCGATGCCTTTGCGGCCCAGGGAATCTTCCCCAAGATGTACACCACCACGCTGCTGGCGGGAGAAAAGAGCGGCAATCTGGAGGAGGTGCTGAACCGGTTCATCGCCTTTCAGCGACTGACGATTTCCTTCAAGAAGAAGTTGAAGGCATCCCTGGTTTATCCGGCGCTTCTGGTAACGCTGGTGGTGAGCATGCTCAGTTTCCTGGTTACCTACGTGGTGCCGCGTTTTGCCGAACTGTACCAGTCGCTGAACGCGCAGCTTCCCGCGCTGACCATGTTCATGCTGGAACTGGGCACCGGGGCCCGCAAATACGTCTTTGTATTTCTGGGCGCGATTACGGCATTCATCGTTCTGTTCTGGCGCTGGAAAAACACGGAGCGGGGGGCTGACCGGATTGACCGTTTTCTGCAGGGGCTGCCGGTGGTTGGGCCCATTTTGACCAAGTATCAGGCGGCCAACTTTTCCCGCATTATGGCCACGCTGCTCGCCGGCGGTTTGCCCCTGGTGCCGGCGCTGGAAACCGCCGGCGATTCGCTGGGCAGCCGGCACATGGCCAATGGCGTGAGCCATGCGGTGCGCAAAGTACGCGAAGGAAGGCCGCTGGCCCGCAGCCTGGAAGAACAGGGCATCTTGCCGGATTTGTCGGTGGAAATGATCGAGGTGGGAGAATCCACCGGCGCCTTGCCCGCCATGCTGACCTCAGTGGCGGAGTTCTACGAAGAAGACGTCGAAGCGGCGCTTACCGCCGCCATGGCGTTGATTGAGCCGGTCATCTTGATTTTCATGGGAACCGTGGTCTTTTTTGTGCTGCTCTCGCTTTATCTGCCCTTGTTTACCCTGGGAGCGGGAACGATTCACTGAAGGCGGAGATCGGGAGCGGGGAGTCGGGTAGCCGGTAGTTAGTAGCTGGTAGTTGGCAGCGAGAACCAACTACTGACTACCGCCTACCAATCAACAGGTCACTATGGACAAGAAGTCACTCTTCGCGAATGGAGGGAACGGCGGGCGGATCGCCGCCGAGACTCCCGCTGACGAGCTCTCGCGGGCACGCGACGTGGCCCGGCGCTATCGCTGCGAATACGTTGATTTGCGCGACTTCCAGCTCCACCACGACCTGTTCAAAAAAATTCCAGTAGACCTGATGTTCCGCTACAACTTCGTTCCCCTGCAGGAGACGGAGGACGGGCGGCTGGCCATCGCCATCGCCGATCCCAGCCAGCTGATGATGATTGACGAGATCAGCCTTCTGCTGGGCAAGCGCATCGTCACCAAGGTCGCAACCCTCTCGCAGATTGCCGACATTCTAAAGAAAACGGAGCAGTCGCAGCGGGTGCTGGATGAAGCCAGCGAGGGCTTCACCCTGGACGTAATCCGCGAGGACGAAAGCGGCGAGGAAACCATCTCCATCGAGCGGCTGACCGCCGAAGGCGACATCAGCCCCATCATCCGCCTGGTGGACACCACCATCTTCACCGCTCTGGAGCGGCGGGCCAGCGATATTCACATCGAGACGCGCGACGACTCGGTCTACATCAAGTACCGCATTGACGGCGTGCTGCAGCAGGCCATGAACCCCATCGCCAAGGAGCACCATTCCACCATCATCTCCCGCATCAAGGTAATGAGCGAACTGGACATTGCCGAGCGCCGAGTGCCCCAGGACGGCCGTTTCCGGGTCAAGTACAAAGGCCGGCCCATTGACTTCCGTGTTTCCATCATGCCTTCCATCAACGGCGAAGACGCCGTGCTGCGCGTGCTGGACAAGGAGTCAATGAGTGAGAAGTTCCATACCCTGGTGCTGGACGTAGTCGGCTTCAGTGAAGACGACTTGCGCAAGTTCCGCCGTTACATCAAGGAACCCTACGGCATGGTGCTGGTGACCGGGCCTACGGGCAGCGGAAAAACCACCACCCTTTATGCGGCGGTGAACGAGATCAAGACGGACGAAGACAAAATCATCACCATTGAAGACCCGGTGGAGTACCAGATCCGAGGCATTACGCAGATTCCGGTCAACGAGAAAAAGGGGCTCACCTTTGCCCGCGGGCTGCGTTCCATCCTGCGCCACGACCCGGACAAGATCATGGTGGGCGAAATCCGCGACACGGAGACGGCGCAAATTGCCATACAGTCCGCGCTCACCGGGCACCTGGTGTTTACCACCGTGCACGCCAACAACGTGGTGGACGTGATCGGGCGCTTCCTGAACATGGGAGTGGAGCCGTACAACTTTGTATCCGCGCTGAACTGCATCCTGGCCCAGCGCCTGGTGCGCATAATCTGCCCTAACTGTCGCAAACAGGTTTTCTACCCTCCCGACGTGCTGGAAGCCAGCGGGCTGGACCCGCAACAATGGGGCAGCGTGCCGTTCTATGAGGGGGAAGGGTGTATCGAGTGCGCGGGCACGGGTTTCCGCGGCCGGACCGCCATTCACGAACTGCTGGACCTGACCGACCGCATTCGCGAGATGATCCTGGACAAGCGGCCAAGTTCGGAGATTCGCCGCGCCGCCCGCGAAGAGGGCATGCGTTTTCTGCGCGAATCAGCGCTGGACAAGGTGCGCAGCGGCACCACCACCCTGAAGGAGATCAACAAGGTCACCTTTATTGAAACCACGCGTTAGCCTGCTTACGAAGGTGGTTAACTGGGTTTCACCCGGCCGGAAACATGCGCAGGACCGGTAGAATGGAGTAACAGGAGCCACACAGGGCTAAGGGTATGAGCCGCAGTTCGAACAAAAACCGGCTGCAAGTCGCCTGCGAAATTTCCGCCGAGGCGGTGGTGGCGGGGCGCGCCCGCCA
>DASVBI010000606.1:0-5261 GCA_036375915.1 Terriglobales bacterium
TCGGAGTGGAGAACGTGCTCACCATCGGCGTGCTGGTGGCCTTCATGCAGTATGCCCAGCGGTTCTTCCGGCCCATCCAGGACCTGAGCGAAAAGTACAACATTTTGCAGTCAGCCATGGCCGCCAGCGAGCGCGTATTCAAGCTGGTGGATACGCCGCCCCAGGTGGTCTCGCCGGCGGTCATTAAGGCGCCGGTGGGAGCGGGGCGCATCGAGTTCGATCACGTGTGGTTCGCCTATCGCAATATCCCCGTCGGCGCAGACGGGCGAGACGGAAAAGCAAGCGCCGCCGGCGAGGGCGCCCGTGCCACACCTGAAGCCGAAGAGCCAGACTGGGTGCTGCGCGACGTCAGTTTTGCCATCGAACCGGGCGAAACCGTGGCCATTGTCGGCCACACCGGGGCGGGGAAGACCACCATCATTTCGCTGCTCATGCGCTTCTACGACGTGCAGCGCGGCGCTATACGCATTGACGGCGTGGATGTCCGCGACATGGACCTGAATGAACTGCGCCGCCGCTACGGCGTGGTGCTGCAAGACCCCTTCCTGTTCTCCGGCACGGTGGAGCAGAACATCCGCCTGGGCTCCGCCTGGATCGAAGATGAGGCGGTGGAGCGGGCCGCCGAAGAGGTCAACATCGCCGACTTCATCCGCAGCCTGCCGGAGGGCTTCAAGGAGAGCGTGCGCGAGCGCGGCAGCACTCTTTCCACTGGCCAGAAGCAGCTGATTTCTTTCGCGCGGGCGTTGGCTCACGACCCCAAAATTCTGATCCTGGACGAAGCCACCTCCAGCGTGGATACGGAGACCGAGTTCCGCGTGCGCGAAGCCCTCACCCGAATGGTGGAAGGGCGCACCTCCATCGTCATCGCCCACCGCCTCTCCACCGTGCAGCGCGCCGACAAAATCCTGGTGATGCACAAGGGCAAGCTGCGCGAGATGGGCACCCACCAGGAGCTGCTGGCCCAGCGCGGCATCTACTGGAAGCTCTACCAGTTGCAGTACAAGGACCAGGAGATCCCCACTGGAGCCCCCAGCACCGTCGCCGGCGACGACTAGGCGCCCGTAGCCCGGCCTTAAGGTCGCATTGGCTGACTCGCACTGGCGTATTGTCAACCTGGCAGGCCTCATTAACTTCCGAATCGCCGGTCATCCGCGGAGTGCCCTGCATAGCAGCGATGCGCCTGAGTCCGAAGCGGCGAAATGCGGGTTTTGAGGTAACATCCACTGCACGGGCGGGGATGGCATGATCGGCGAACGCGTTGCGCAATACCGAATTGTCGAGCGCATCGGCGGCGGCGGCATGGGTGTCGTGTACTGCGCCGAGGACGTCAAACTCGGCCGAATGGTCGCCTTGAAATTTCTTCCCGACCTTGTCCAGCAGGACCGGGTCGCTTGGGAGCGCTTCCGCGCCGAAGCGCGCGCAGCCTCCGCGCTGAATCACCCCAACATTTGCACCATCTACGATTTCGACGAGTCCGAAGGCCGCCCCTTTATTTCTATGGAGCTGCTGGTCGGTCAGACTCTGGCGCAGCGCATCTCAGGCCGGCCGCTTCCCATGGAAGAACTTCTCAGTATCGGCGTGCAAATCGCAGATGGCCTCGATGCGGCGCACGGCGAGGGCATCGTTCATCGCGACATCAAGCCGGCGAATATCTTTGTCTCCCGCCGCGGCCAGGTGAAAATCCTGGATTTCGGGCTGGCCAAGGTGACGCTCGCCCGCTCCGCCGCCGCCCAGTTTTCCACCGCCCTCACCGCCGCGGGTGATGCCTTAGGCACTCCTGTCTACATGTCGCCCGAACAACTGCTGGGCAAGGAACTCGATTTGCGTACCGACTTGTTCTCCTTCGGCGCGGTGCTGTACGAAATGGCCACCGGACGGTTGCCGTTCTCCGGCGACACCGCGGCTGTGATTCATGACCAGATTCTGAACCGCGATCCCGTTCCCCCCAGCCGCCTCAACCCCGAGATCGCGCCGGAACTGGAGCGGATCATCCTCAAGGCGCTGGAGAAAAAGCGCGAGCTGCGCTATCAAACCGCCGCCGAAGTCCGCGCCGACCTGCTGCGGCTTAAGCGCGACACGGATACGGGCTCGGTGACGTTAGCTGCCAGACCTGTCGCCTCGAAAAAACGGTTGATCGTCACCGCAGCCGCCGCGCTGTTGATTACCGTAGTGCTAGTCATGGTTGCGTGGCGCCGCCCGCCGCGCCTCGCGGATCGCTCCGAGTGGGTGCAGTTGACTGACTTCACGGATTCCGCCGTGTCCCCCGCCCTCTCCCCGGACGGACGCATGCTCGCGTTCCTGCGCGGACCCGAGACTTTTACCACCCAAGGCGAGGTTTTCGTCAAGCTGTTGCCGGACGGAGAACCAACCCAACTCACCCACGACGGCAAAATCAAGATGAGCCCGGTGTTCTCGCCGGACGGATCGCGTGTCGCTTATACGCGGGAGCCGTGGGACACCTGGATCGTCCCCGTGCTCGGCGGCGAGCCCCGCATGCTCCTCCCCAATGCCTCCGGGCTCACCTGGCTGGACAAAAACCGGATGCTCTATTCCGAGGTCAAGTCTGGCATCCACATGGGTATCGTCAGCAGCGGCGAAGACCGCAGCGGCGAGCGCGTGATCTACTTTCCTGCCGAGACCGCCTCCATGGCCCACCGCTCCTATGCTTCCCCCGACCGCAAGTGGGCGCTGGTGGTTCAGATGGAGTACGGCAAATGGGTGCCCTGCCGCCTGGTGTCGCTCGACGGAAGCTCCAGCGGGCGGCCGATTGGCCCTCTGAAGGGAGCCTGCACCGAAGCCGCCTGGAGCCCAGACGGCTCCTGGATGTACTTCACCTCCAACGCCAGCGGTACCTTCCACATCTGGCGGCAACGCTTTCCGGATGGTGAACCGCAGCAAATCACCTCGGGGCCAACCGAAGAAGAAGGCATCGCCATGGCCGCCGACGGCAAGTCCTTCATCACTGCCATCGGCATTCAGCGCACGGCCCTGTGGTTCCGCAAGGACAACCAGGAGCGGCAGATCACCTTCGAAGGCAACGCCAGTTTCACCGACTTCGGCCCCTTTTCGCGGGATGGAAAATACTTTTATTTCCTCATGAGCCCGACGGCAAACGTGGCTACCGCCAGCGGTCATCTGTGGCGTGCCGCTGTTGGCAACGGCCACACCGAAGCCGTCCTTCCCCAGTATGAGGTCAATCAGTACGCCCTCATGTCCAACGATAAGGAGATTGCGTTTACGACCGGCAAGTCTCGCAGCGAGCTTTGGGTGGCATCGACGGAGGGCAGATTCCCGCCGCGGAAGTTGGGCGACCACGTGCGCCGCGTACGGTCAGGGCCCGACGGCGTCTGGTACAGCGCGGAGCAGGAAGGCAAGAGCATCGTGTATCGCCTCTCTACCGATGCGGCGGTAGCGGAAAAGGTCCTGGAGGGCGTCGCCCTGGAATCCGTTTCTCCTGACGGGACGCGGCTCCTGGTGGGCCGAGATGTCGACGACGAACTAAAGGAAACCCAGATCGAGGCGGTCAATCTCACGCAGCCGGCCACGTTCGTTCCGATTTGTCGGCAATGCTGGACCTTGTGGAGCGGCGATGGCCATTGGGTGTACATCGGATTCGGGGAGAACGTGGTTGGATACGCCCGCCAGGAGCACCGCTCGACGGTTGCCATCCCGGTCGCTGCCCAGACCGGCCTTCCCCGGATTGGCCAAGTTCTTCGCGAAGAATCGCAAGCCTTGAAGCTGCCGGGCGCCAAGGTCGTTGCCCAACAGGGAGTGGCGATCAGTCCCGACGGCTCCGTCATCGCGTTCACCCGCAGTACTGCGAATCGCAATCTGTTCAAGATACCTCTCCACTGAATCAAGAAACAGGACTGCCTGGTTCTTCGTCTCAGTGGCGAAGTTGCCCGCCGGCAATCGGCAACACGTGGGGGACGGTTGGTCGGTTACTGACCTCCCGGGCTGGACCTTGTTATCCTGAGCGGTCACAGAACTGCCTTTGCCAACGACCAACGACCAACGACTAGCGACTTCCTCCACCACCGCCCGTCCGCTGCGCATTCTAGTTTCCGCCGGCGAGGCCTCCGGCGACATGTATGGCGCGCAACTGATCGAAGCCCTGCGCCGCCGTCGCCCGGATTTGGAGGTCTTCGGCCTGGGCGGAGAGCGCATGCGCGCGGCCGGATGCGACACGGTGGTGGACGCCAAAGACATTGCCGTGGTGGGAATCACCGAGATTGTGCGCCATCTGCCGCGCATCTACGCTCGCTTCGGCCGCCTGCGCCGGGCTATAAGCCAGCGCCGCCCCGACCTGGGGGTGGTGATTGACTCGCCCGCCTTCAACTTGCGCGTGGCACGGGTTCTCCATCGCCGCGGCGTGCCTGTGGTTTACTACGTGGCTCCGCAGTTCTGGGCCTGGCGGCAGTGGCGGGCGCGCATCGTGCGCAAATATGTCCGCCAGGCGCTGACCATTTTTCCTTTTGAGGTGGAATTCTGGCGTCACTGGGGTGTGCCCGCCGCGTTTGTCGGTCACCCCCTGGCGGAAGCCGCCCGCCCCAGCATCAGCCGGGAGCAGATGGCGGGCGCCAACGGGCTCGACCCTGCCAAGACCTGGATCACGCTTATGCCCGGCAGCCGCCGCCGGGAAGTCGAAATGAATCTGCCCACTATGCTGGCCGCTGCCGCCCGCCTGGGTCACGGCTACGAATTTCTGCTGCCCGTCGCTCCCACTCTGGACGCCGCCTTCCTGCGCCGCTTGGCGGGCCAGGCCAGCGGCATCCACCTGGTGGCCGACGCCCGGGCCGCGCTGGTTCACTCCCGTGCGGCGGTGGTGGCCAGCGGCACCGCCACCGTCGAAGCCGCCATGATGGGCACACCCTTCGTAATGGTCTACCGGGTTTCGCCGCTCAGCTTTGCCCTGGGTCGGCCGCTGGTCAAACTGCGCCACTTTGCCATGGTCAATCTCATCGCTGGGGAGGAAGTCGTTCCCGAACTAGTGCAGGCCGATTTCACCGCGGAACACGTCGTTTCCCGCTTGCAGCCCTTGCTGGCCGATACCCCGGAGCGGACCAAAATGCTGCAGGCCCTGGAGCGGGTTCGGAACCGCCTTCGGGCGAACGCCGCGGGCCCTGCTCAGCCCGCAGCGGAGCGTGCTGCGGAAGCAGTGCTGGCTGCGTTATCCTAATAGCGCGGAGCGGATGAGCTAATCCCCAGCCAAGGCGCTGTAGTTTGGGAACAGGGGCGCGGTTGGCAAGAGAAGGAAGGCA
>DASVBI010000625.1:0-2857 GCA_036375915.1 Terriglobales bacterium
ACGGAGTGCGTGGAGCGCATCAACATGGCTCTGCGCGATGCCTCGGTGGACGCGTCTGTAGGCCGCTATTCCCGCTCTCGTCCGCAGTCCAATACTCAGAAGGCTGCGGCCTAGCCCGGCAGGCAAAACCCTGCGCCCGCGGAAGCAGGAATGTTCCGCCGTCAACCACCGCATGTTGGGGTACTAACTGGGTAGAGCCCGCGGGCTAGCGCCGGCCTTTTTTCCTGGCCGCATTGGCCGCATTGGCAGCCTCCGCAGCAGCCTTTATTTCCTGGTTGGCCTGAGCCAGAAGCTGCCTTGCTCGCTCGGCGTGGCCCTGCATATCGCCCCGGTTGGCTTTTTGCGCTCGTTCCAAGTAATCGTTGGCCTGTGCCACAAGGTGCTGCGCCTGGGCCAGGTTGGGATGTACCTTCGGGTTAATATCCTGTACCGGCTGTTGGGCCAAGGTGATGCCGCAGAACAGCACCGCGATTAAGGTCGCGGTGAACACTCGCATTTTCCTGGTCATGCTCTTTCCTCCAGCGGAGCGCGCAGATTTGGCGTGTAGAGTTTATCATCTTCGTTGTTCTTGTACCGGGACCGCCTCACCCGTTTGCCTGAAAACCCGACATTGCCCGGAACCCGAGCGCCTAAAATTCAGAGGTGAGCTGCTGCCGCAGGGTTGCTTACGCCCTGGCGGCCGCCCCAGCCGCCATCTTGCCCACCGCCTCAACTTCACCCCGGCGCGTCCAGAAATATGCCGCGAAGGCGGCGCCCGTCAACGCCAGGGCAGCGCCAAATTCGGTTGTGTACCAGAGCGTTCGGCCGGTATCGCGCATGAGGTTGTCGAAGATCGCTTGAATGAACAGATTGTGGCTGGCATGAAGCAGTGCCGCCGTCCACAAGCTGCCCGATTTCAGCCGCAGCCAGGCAAAAACGAAACTGATGGAAACCACCATCACGGTGAAGCAGCCCAGCCCATACCAGCGATTGGTTCCGGCGTTGTAGTCGGCGAACAGCAGCAGGGGACTATGCCACGCCGCCCAGATGATGCCGCTCAGCAGGCTCAGCTTCGTGAACGACATTTGCTTGGCCAGTTCCGGCACCAGAAATCCCCGCCAGCCAATTTCTTCCCCCAGCGCCGTCGAAAGACTGCGCATCATGCCGCCCGTGGCTGCAAAGACAATGTAGAGCGTGAGCGAACCCCACGCGGGCATGCCGCGCAGCCCGAATCCTTGGGCCACCTGGCTGACGAATGGCGAATTCCACCCGCCCAGACCCAGCGCCCACACCGCGCCGTAAGCAATTGCGGCGTAGGCAAGCGGCACGAAATAGCCGGCGGCGACATATTTGCCTTGTGGCCAGCCCCACGCCAGGGACCGGAAACTTCGCCCCAGCAACCGGCAGGTGACCAGCGCAGCCAGCGCTGGACACCACATGCCCACTGGAATCAGCAGACCGAACCCCATGCCCATGTGGCCGGACCACATGATGAATATCCAGACTACTGCGCTGAACGCCAGCGTCAGCAGCAGGTACAGGTAAGTCGCCCTTGCCGGAGTGTCTCGCATTCGCTTGTGCCTTTATTGGGAAGTGAAAAAGAGGGCCGTCCTCAGGGGTAGTCCTTAAAGTTTCCGCTTTTCACAACACCATTGTGGGGCACTACTTGAACCGGGTAGCGGGCACTGGCAACTACTTTCCTGTCGTGAACGCCAGGGTCAGCAATGTCTTCTGCTCCATTTCATGCGCCTTGCCCGAGCCAGTAGCCGGACTGGCGCTGCCCGAGCGCTTCACCGAGAGCACGTGCCGTCCGGTTCCTGCCAGCCTTCCCAGCCTGGGCAGCACATACCACAGCGCGCCCATGTTGGCCGGCTCTTCCTGCACCCACAGGATGTCCTGCGCCGATTTGTGCCGCTCCAGTTCCGCTGCTAGCTCCGCCTCCGGGAAGGGATAAAGCTGCTCCAGGAAAACGATGGCGGCAGCGCTGTCTTTGCGGCGCTTGCGCTCCACTCGCAGCTCGTGCCCGATTTTGCCGGTGCACAGGATCAGGCGCTCGGCGTTCTGCACTTCCGTATCGGGAATCACCGGCAGAAACTGCGGCTTCGACAGTTCGCTAACCGGCGAGGAGGCGTCTGGATGCCGCAGCATGCTCTTGGGGGTGAACACCACCAGCGGCTTGCGCCAATTGCGCAGCGCCTGCCGCCGCAGCAGGTGGAAGTACTGCCCGGCGGTGGAAGGCTGGCAGATCTGGAAGTTGTCGCGCGCCGCCAGCTGCAGGTAGCGCTCAATGCGCGCGCTGGAGTGCTCCGGCCCCTGGCCTTCATGGCCGTGGGGCAGCAGCATCACCAGGCCGGAGAGCAGCCCCCACTTGTCTTCGCCCGAGCTGATGAACTGGTCAATCACGATTTGCGCGCCGTTGGCGAAGTCTCCGAACTGCGCCTCCCACAGCACCAGCGTTTCCGGGTAATCGCGGCTGTAGCCGTATTCGAAGCCCAGCGGGCCGGCTTCCGAAAGAGTCGAGTTGTAAATCTCGAACCGCGCCTGCTCCGGGCTCACATGGCACAGCGGGATGTAGCGGCTCTCATTCTCCACATCCACCAGCACGGCATGGCGCTGATTGAAGGTGCCGCGCTGCGTGTCCTGCCCGCTCATGCGCACCGGCGTGCCCTGCTTAAGCAGGGAAGCGAAGGCCAGCGCCTCGGCCATGCCGTAGTCTACCGCCCGCTTGCCCGCGCCCATTTCCGCGCGCTGCTGCAGCAGGCGCTTGATCTTGGGATGAATGTGAAACTCCGCTGGGTAGATGGTGAGCTTTTCGGTGAGCGCCGCGATCTCCTCTGGCGGCAGCCCAGTTTCCACTTCATACTCCGGCTTATAGCGT
>DASVBI010000659.1:0-2272 GCA_036375915.1 Terriglobales bacterium
GCCGCGACTCCAACCTGGCCGCAAAATGGCGGTCGTTCTCCGCTTTTCTGGCCCATAGCTGGGAAAGAACATCATGAGCGATGCCGGCTCGAATCGCGGTTGCGGGGACATCACCGGCGTACTGCCACATTGCCATGTGGTCGAAAATCACGACTTCGAAGTGCTTGCCGCAGAGGAGAGAAGCAAGCGCGCGCCGAAAGCGGCCCTGGTATCTGGCCGCAACCGCCAGGGGCAAACCCGGGGTCTGGGCAACGCCGAGCAGGCGCGTAGCCACAGACACGGGCAGGATTGTACGGGAGGTGAAGAGCTGCGCTGATTCAGGGCTGTCGGTTTCAAGCTCGCTGGCGGTAGAAAACGCCAGTAGTTGCAACCTATGACGTTGGGCAAGATGCTGGCAGAGATAGTGGCTGACTTTTTGCCCCGCTTGCCGAGCATGGGGCGAGGGCAGATGGGCGGACAGGAAAAGAATGTTCATCAGGCCACGCTTCCGGAGAGTACCTCGGCGGCGGGAGTGCCACACTTGCTGCCGGATACCCTTTTCTGCGCCACGACCAGCACTCCGCCGCTGACCCACCAGGGATTAATCGCGTTTCCGATGCTTCGCACCAGACGACCCAGCCGGTTCAGTTCCCCGGGATATCGTCCCCGGAACGCCGGCAAGTCTACGTACAGACCCAGGCCGAGGCTGGGCTCATCGGTGTGGTATTCATCGGTGGCCACCTTGTTCACCTGCAGGCCTTTTTCGCGGAGGGCGCGGGTGATGCCATCGCGCGTGAACCGGTACTCCACGAAGTGCAGCGGACGGCGGCGGACTCGCGTCTGTACAGCCATGTAAACCGCGCGGAGCGGATGGATGAGGAGACGCCGCAGCCAGTTGTAATACGGCACAGTCAAAAACAGAAGTCCTCCCGGTCGAAGAATGCGGTGCATCTCGCTCAAGACCTGTCCTGGGCCAGCGGGGAAATGCTCCACCACACCCAGAGAGATGCAGACATCCGCGAAATCATCAGGAAACGGCATGTGACGCACGTCGGCGGCAACCGCCGCGCTCTGTGGAAAATGCCGCTTTAGTTCCTGCAGGGCAGGAAGATAATTGTCCACTCCAATTACCCGATTTTGGGGCTGTTGAAGATGCGCAACCCACGCGCCGTTTCCACAACCCGCTTCCACGATCACGGGATTCGGGATGGCGGAGAGCGCAGCCGCCAGGTGCTGCTGCAGTTCGCGATGACGGCACAGTTCCACCTCTCGCGGCAGAGTTCGCTCGGTCCAGGCGCGTTGCCACTGCCGCTGGGGATCGCGAATATTGGAAACAGGATGCGCATGCCGTGCCCAGCGCTGCAGGCGCGGCCTCAGCGTCATGAAGTCCTTCCAGGCAAGTGGAATCTGGCGCAACATCAGCCAGTCGCCCCTGGCGGCGGCCCATACCATCCGCTGCAGGCAGCGCAAGCCAAAATATGGCAGAAAGGTCAGCCAGTGGCGCCACTTCGCGTGTTTCCACATCACCGCCAGCTGATTGCGGACGTAGAAATACATCTGGCGGGCAGGACCGTCGTTGTGCAGAATGTCAAAAGATTCACAGTGCCAGACCAGCGCCTCCGGTTCGTATAGAAGGCGGTATCCCGCTCTGCGGGCTCGCAACGACCAGTCCAGGTCCTCGGCAGAGCGAAAGAACAGCTCATCGAAGCCTCCTGTTTCCTGCCAGGCTTCTCGGGAGACCAGCATCGCACAAGCGCAAATAAAATCCATTGTCCTTGGCACATTCCATCGCGCCCGGTAGCGCTTGCGATAACCGACGTGACCGTTCCGGCCCGTCCAGAAATTGAAGGTGCCCCCCGCAAACCAGATGCGCTCGCTCGGCTGTCGAAAGCGTATTTGCGGCGACACCGCGGCAATGCCCGTGTCGGACTGGGCTCGCTCCACCAGCCGCCCGATGCACTCGGGGTGCAGCACGGTGTCATTGTTCAAGATAAAGAAAAAGTCGCAATTCCGTTCCAGGGCCTTGCTCACGCCCTGATTGTTGCCGGCGCAAAACCCGGTATTTTCGGCATTGCGGATGAGGATTGCATTGGGGAATTCAGCCGCCACCAGTTGGCAGGAGCCGTCGCATGAACCGTTGTCCACCACGATCACATCCAGAGCGCGGTAGGTGGTCCCGGCCAGCGAGCGCAGACAGTCCCGCAGGACCTCCCGCCCGTTCCAGTTTAGAACCACAGCTCCCACCCGGGGGCAGGAAGCGGGTGGATGTGCCGGATTACGGATGGGCTCGAAG
>DASVBI010000707.1:0-3298 GCA_036375915.1 Terriglobales bacterium
TCGAAGCCGGGGAATGGTCGCTGGCGAAAGTTGGCGGCATTACGGCATCACCGCCAGGCGCTGGCATAGGGAGTGGGTGATAGCGCTGGCTGACCCGCTGGCCGCAGGTGCCTGCCAGCGGAGCCTGGCGTCCTCCACCGCGCAGAAGTCGTGGTCGCCGGTCTTGTGAGCCGTCTCCGCCGCGGCCGCTGCCACGTAGGTCGAGTTGGGGCCGGCGCCGCCGGGATTGGCGGCGCTGAGCGCATAAAAGTAGCCGCCGCGCGGCTGCTGCACCCCTTCCGGCAGGTGGCAGTCAATCAGGCAGGCATGCTCCGCCGTGGGGCGGCACTGGCGCAGGTCGCAGTTGCCCGCCAGCCGCGAGAGGGAATCGGCGTATCCGATTCCCGGATAAGCCGCCTTGTAGGACTCTTGCGCCGAAGTGATAATATCCACGTTGGCGATCGCGGTGGCCTCATTGGCGGCGATACGGGAATTCAGCAGCCGGGGCAGCAGCGCGGCCGCCAGCAGCATCGCCAATCCCGTAATGATCAGGACCTCGACCAGGGAAAAACCATGGGCGCGTGAGCACATCAGCTTGTCTTCCGGCGGCAGCCCGCCCGGAATTTTCTCCCTGTCGTGGAAGCACTGCCGCAAGTCCTTCATTCTAGCGGAAGGCGGGCTGTGGAGACAGGCAAGCCCACCCCGTTTCCCATCAGCGGAGAATCAACCGTGCTAATCGCCTCGCTTGTGCTGGCCGTCGTGCCTCTGCTGGGCCTTGCCTACATCGTGGCCCAGGGCTCCTTCGACACCGTGGACAATCTGTTTTATGCCCTCATTCTCCTGGCTATGTCGGGAATATTCGCCGCCAATGCCATGATGGAGCTGCGGCGACGCCGGCGGGTTGGGGCCTTCGCGCGGGTACCCGCGGGCAGAGCGCAATTCGCGGCCAGCGCCGGCGGCACCTTTACCGAGCGTGGCCTGGTGGAAGATGTTCTGTTTTTTGAAAGCCCCATTGGCCAGCCCGATAAGTCCATCGTAACCCTGCGCAGCAACCAGGGTCCGGCCCGTCTGCTGTTCTTCGAAGGCGACCTGCGCAACCAGTTGCCCGCCGGTCATCACGTGGAAGTTACCTACGAAGCCCAAAACGGCGCCAACCGGGTGCTCGCCCTCAGCTACAAGTAGCTCTCTAAGACTCACCGGCGGCGGGATGGGCCCGCCGCGCCTCATCTATTTAGCTAAGCGCTCAATTTTTGCCGCCAGGATAAAGTCGCTCTCCGTCAGTCCATCAATTTTGTGGGTATAGGTGGTAATTCCCACCTCGCCCCACTTCAGCACAATGTCGGGATGATGGCCCTGCTGTTCCGCCAGTTCGCCCACGCGGTTCACGAATTCCAGGGCCTGGCGGAAGTCGGGAAATTTGAACGTGCGGGTCAGGTGATGCTCGTTGACCACCGTCCAGCCGGGCAGCTGTTTCTTAAATGACTCCAGTTCCGCCCCCTTCAGAGGCGGCACGCCCCCGCGGCAGGGAACACAGGTTTTGCTGGCAAGATCGGAAACGGTTGCATTCGCCATCGTCGTAACCCCCAGTCAACTAATTTACTGCAATACAGAGGTGAGCGGGGGCCGCGTTGTACAATCTGCCGACCGATATGGAAAGCAAAGCAGCGCCAGCCCGGTATTCGGGCATAGAGCGTCAACTCCAGATCTACCAGGCCGGTCTGAAAGGCGCCAGCCCGGCGCTGCCGGTTTCCCCTCTCCTGCTGGAGCAGAAGGCGAAGGAAGTTCTGGAGCCGCGCGCCTACGACTACGTGGCCGGGGCCGCGGGCGGGGAGCGGACAGCGCGCGCCAATCTCGAGGCCTTCTATCGCTGGCGCATTGTGCCCCGCATGCTGCGCGATGTATCGCAGCGCGACCTGACCATCCAACTGCTGGGCCGCACCCTGCCCGCGCCCGTGCTGCTCGCCCCGGTGGGAGTGCAAGGCATTATTCATGCCGAAGCCGAACTGGCCACCGCCCGCGCCGCCGCATCCCTCGGTATTCCCAGCGTGCTCAGCACCCTCTCCTCTCGCCCCCTTGAACCTGTGGCCCAGGCCTGTGGCGACGCGCCCCGCTGGTTCCAGCTCTACTGGACCACCCATCCTGAGGTCACCGCCAGCCTGCTGCGCCGGGCCGAAGCCGCCGGCTACTCCGCCCTTGTGGTCACCCTCGATACCTCCATTCTGGGCTGGCGCGAGCGTGACCTGCAGCACCCCTACCTGCCTTTCCTGCAGGCGGAGGGCCTGGCCAACTTCTTCACCGATCCGGTTTTTCGCTCGCTCTTGCCGCGCCCGCCCCAGGAAGATCCCGTGGCCGCGGTGCGGCTCTGGGCCGGCATCTGCTCCAATACGGCTCTTACCTGGAATGACCTGAGTTTCCTGCGCCGCCATACCCGCTTGCCCATTCTGCTGAAAGGAATCCTGCACCCCGAAGACGCCCAGCGCGCTCTCGATGCCGGCATGGACGGGCTCATCGTTTCCAACCACGGCGGCCGCCAGGTGGATGGCGCCATTGCCGCCCTGGACGCCCTTCCCGCCGTGGTTCGCGCCCTCAACCGCCGCCTCCCCGTGCTCTTCGACAGTGGCATTCGCCGCGGTGCTGACGCCATTAAGGCCCTCGCCCTGGGCGCCCAGGCCGTGCTCCTGGGCCGGCTCTATGTCTGGGGGCTGGCGCTGGGCGGGGAGATGGGCGTGCGCGAGGTGCTGCTCAATTTCCTCGCCGATCTGGATTTGACCCTGGCGCTAAGCGGCTATTGCTCCTGCCGGGAACTGGATGAGAAGGCGCTCGCGCCGAAGCCCTCTCCGGCGGCTTAGGCGGGTGTGATTTGCGGAAAGGGTTTCGCGGAAATGAAAAAAGGGAGCGCGGAACGCTGTCCGCTGCTCCCCTAGGCTCGTACCCTCCCCCAGGTACTTCGCCGAAATCAATACTACCCAGGTGGCCTGCAGGGTGGAATGGCACGAAAGTGGCGGCATGCTGGCACGCAGGTAACCCCGAAAACCAAAAAAAGAACACCCGCGGAGGTGGGTGTTCACAATCCGTAAAACTGTAGCGATCGATGAGGCAGAGGAAGAAAAAGGGGGAGTTTAACTGCGAAGTGATGCAACGGTAAAACTAGGACCCAATTGCGCTGGCTGTCTGCGAGAAAACGTTGTTCGCCTGCGTGCCGATCAGCCGGATCGTGCCCACCACGATGACCAGGATCACAGCCAACATCACTGCGTACTCGGCGATGTCCTGTCCCTCATCGTTGGACCACAGGTTCTGCAAAAGTTCCTTCACGGTC
>DASVBI010000674.1:0-3428 GCA_036375915.1 Terriglobales bacterium
CGCCCAAACGCCTCAACTTCGACTGCTCCGCCCAGGATGACGGAAGCATGGGAGTTTCTTGTGAAATCAGGCGCGCGTTTAGCCGACCCAATCACCGTCTTTGGGGATGACCACTTGTCGCGTGCCCGCGGCCTGCACCTCGGCACCCAGTTGCTCCCGGGTGAGCAGGCAGTGGTTGATGGCTTCCATGTGGACGGCGATAACTTTGGCTTGCGGAGCGGAGCGGCAGACGGAGATAACGTCGGCGGCGGTCATGGTGATGGGATCGCCTTCCAGGAAGCGGGCGGCGCCGGCATTGACCACAATCGCCGCCGGACGGAATTGAGCGATGGCCTGCTGCACTTCGGCGCACCAGATAGTGTCGCCGGCGATATAAAGCGGGTCCTCGCCCGGTCCGCGCAGTACAAATCCGGAAACCGGCGCCATCCTCTTGCCGATCTCCCCAGTGCCATGCTGCCCGGAGGTGCGCGTGACCTCCAGCGCGTTCCAGATCAACCCAGTTTGCAACGGCTGGACGCGTGTGAATCCCTGGCCCCGGAGTTTCTGTTCGTCTTCGGGCTGGCAAAGCAGGGGAACCTCCTTGGGCAGTTCGCGCGCGGCCGCGTCGTCCCAGTGGTCACGATGGGTGTGGGTGACCAATATGGCGTCCAGGTCCGGCACGATTTCCTGGGTCGAGGCTGGCAGCGGCACCAGCGGGTTCGGCCTCGGGTTAGGCGAGTTGTCAATGGCAGGCATGGCGCCGGGCGCGCTGAGCATGGGATCTACAAGCAGCTTGCGGCCGGCGAACTCCACTATGAGCGTGGCGTGACGAAGCAGGCGAAGGCGCATGAGGAATGGACGATTGTAGATTTTCGGTTGGCGATTGCAAAGCCGGAAGATTATCCGCTAATGACCCAGTTTGATCATTACAACCATTTTCTCGTGGTGCTGCCCTGCATAAAGGGAAGCCTGGTTATTCCTCGCTGGCCTCTTTCACCACGGTGGGAGCAGCCTGGCCGCCGTCTTCCTTATCCATGAAGATCAGGGCGGTCCAGGGGATGCCCTTCTCAACGGGTCCACCCTTGAGCGATTGAAGGTCAACTACTTTAGGAATGCGACGAACCTCGACGATGGCAAACACCCCGGTGCGCCCGTTCGCACCCACGCGATCACCCTTTTTAGGGATGCGCCCCTGCTGGGCGCCTGGTTTCCTGGTGTGTTCTGCCCAATGCTTCTCCAAGTCTTTCATGTTCTTCGATTTCATAACCACAGCATGGCACATTTGGCTTGCCGGTTCTAGAGGAGATCAGATTCAAATGCACCATTACCCATTTATCCGATTTCACGCGCCGCCAAACTCCTCTTTGGCGGCGACCACGGTGTTGCAGTGGATGGCCACTGTGTCCTCCACATGCCAGGCGTAGCCGCCGGCGAAGGTCACCATGACCGGAATATTGCGGGCGTGAGCCACGCGAAAAACCAACTGGTCGCGCTTCTTGAGCCCGTCCACCGTCAGCTTTAGCCCGCCCAGTTGGTCTTCGGCATAGGGGTCGGCGCCGGCAACGTAGCAGATCAGGCCGGGGTCGAACTGGCGCAAGCCGGAGCTGAGAGCATTGTCCAGCCAGGCGAGATAGTCGTCATCGCCGATGCCGTCAGGCAGGTTCACATCAATGGAGGAGGGCGGCTTCCAGGAAGGATAGTTGTGCTCCTGGTGCAGGGAAATGGTGAAGACGCTGCCGGCGGGAGCCTCGGGGTGTGCAATTTCCTCCGCGGGCAGGCCGAACATGGCCGCCGACCAGGAGGGCAGAGGCTTGGGCGCGGCATGCCCGCGGCCAAAGATGGCGGCGGTGCCGTTGCCCTGGTGAACGTCGCAGTCCACGGTCATGGCGCGGGCGATCTTGCCATCCTTCTGCAGGCGGCGTATGGCTACCGCCACGTCGTGAATCATACAAAAGCCTTCTCCGTGGTCAGGAAAAGCATGATGGAAGCCGCCGCCTATGTTGACGGCGCACCTGTCGGCCAAAGCATGTTCGGCCGCCAGGATGGAGCCGCCCGCCGCCAGCCAGAAGGCCCGCACCAGTTCCGGGGAATAGGGAACCTCGAGGGTGAGTTCCTCACGTGCCGAGAGCGTGCCGGTCTTCAGCTTGTGGACGTACTCGGGGGTGTGTACCAGCAGGATGTCCTCGTCGGCGGCCGGCTTGGGAATAAGGAAGTCGGCGGGTTCGGCTACTTTATGGGCCAGCAAACGTTCTTTGATCAGGCGGTACTTTTCCGCCGGGAAGACGTGGTCGCCGATGGGGAGGTAATAGCCGTCGCTGTAAACCAGCTTAAAGGGCAGCATAGCAATGGTTTGGAACAGAGATCCTTCGCTGCGCTCAGAATTTCGGCTGGCGACTCCCGCTTTGCTCGATTCTAGCCTGCCCTGAGCGACCGAGCAGAGCGAGGGACTCGAACGGGCCGCCAAGCCGCCTCAACTCCCTCCAGAGTTGAATGTGAGTTGCATTCCGCGCTACACATAATAAGCAAGTTTCGCACGCTATGCGGCACTGCGCTGCTTCTACTCTGGCGGGCAGAAGCATTATTCCAGAGCGGTAGTCTGGCATTTCGACTTTTGGCGAAGTTTCTGGGGGAAGGCATGAGTCTGAGAGAAAGAGTACACACCGCGGAGCACCAGGGCAGGGAAGTTGCCCGGCAAGGGTTTACGCGCGCCAGCCTGGAGGAGGCGCAAAGCCGGCTGCGACGGAAGATGCGCATTCATCCCCGTACCGCAAGACCCGCCCTCCCGCTGTTGATAAGCCTGGCTGAGACTCATAAATCGGCCGTGGGAACGCAGCCGATCATCAGCGTGAACGGAGAGGACCTTCCGCCCGATGAGACGTAAGCGCCTGAAGAACAAATGGCTTAGCGTTATTTCTTGCGGGGTGGAACCGGGGGCGGGGGACGGCGAATAGGCACAATTGCCCCCTTGGAGGGATCAGCGGCGGCAGTCGCCCGGCTCAGAACCTCCTGCTGAATGTAAGTGACGAATTCCTGGATCTGGCGCTGCATTTCCTCCATGCGCTCGCGCATCTGCAGAATGATGGCGATGCCGGAGATATTGACCCCCAGGTCGCGAGCCAGGGAGAGGATGAACTCCAGCCGCTGCAGGTCTTCATCGGTGTAGAGCCGGGTGTTGCCCTCAGTTCGCGAGGGTTTGAGCAGGCCTTCGCGCTCGTAAAGACGAAGCGTTTGCGGGTGGATGCCGTACATCTCGGCTACCGCCGAAATCATGTAGGCGCCGCGGCTCTTGCGCTTGCTGGCCATCGTAGATCCTTCGCTTCGCTCAGGATTTCGCCAGCGGGCTCGTACGCCCGCTTACGGCTCAATTAAACCACAGAGGACATAGAGGACACAGAGATAAACCATTTCAAATCAACCGGCAATTTGTAATTTAGCAATTTGTAATTTGG
>DASVBI010000227.1:0-3681 GCA_036375915.1 Terriglobales bacterium
TCGTCCTGATGGCCATTCCCGCAATCGCGATCTCCTTTCTTTTCACCACGCCATCACTGCAGGCCGGCACCGGCACCAACTCCCCGGAGGATGCCGCAGAAATCGTCGGAGTACAACGCAACGGGCACATGGTTTACGTTAACGATGCTGCTCCGCCGATACGGCGGAGGGCGCCGCGGGCGCAGGCTACTGCTTCCCAGTTGATGTACTGGAGTGTGACCGAGCACCGCTGGAAACCGGTGCCGCCGGCCAGCCATTCCTCTATGCGGGCGGCACGTTCGGCGGCGGCGGAAGTGCGCAGCCTGCTGAAGGCCGCTCCGGTTCCCCGGGGCTTAGCCAGCGGCGAGGTTAGCTCCACCACCGACATCAACGCCGCCATCGAGCAGGCCGCCGCGCGCCATAACGTGGATCCCAACCTGGTGCGTGCCGTCATCAAGGTGGAATCCAACTTCAACCCCAATGCGGTGTCACGCAAAGGCGCCATGGGACTGATGCAGCTCATGCCGGTAACCGCGCGGCAGCTCAACGTCACCAATCCCTTCGATCCGGCGCAGAACGTGGATGCCGGCGTGCGCCACCTCAAGCACCTGTTGGACGACTTTGGGGGCGACGTGCGCCTGACCTTGGCGGCTTACAACGCCGGGGTGGGCGCGGTCGTGCGCAGCTCCGGAGTTCCGCCCTACTCGGAAACACGCAACTACGTGAAAAGAATCACCAATTTGTATTGGAGCGGCAAGTCGGGAGCGGGGATGTTCGTCATGCCCAGCCGGGACCCGGTGCGCGTATATCGCGACGCGCAGGGCGTGATCACCATGACAAACACCGATTAGTGAGCAGTCCGGTGCGGCGGTAGCGGGAACAGGCTGAATAAATTGAAACGGATACTCCCAGGTCAGGCGCGGTTCTGCGCCGCGGTGTTGCTGCTGTCCGCCTTGGCGGTGCCGGCGGCCGCCAATGTGCGCAAGGCGCAGCCAGCGCGGGGGCAATTTGCCCGGGCGGAGAAGCTGCGCGACACCCTCATGCGGCGCCCGGTGGAAGATCGCACACGCCGGGATTACCAGCGGGTGATTGACGCCTACCGCCGCGTCTATTATTCCGACCCCGGTTCCTCCAAGGCTCCGGTCAGCGTGCTGCGAGTCGCCGATCTGCTGGCGGAAATGGGACATCGCTTCGACGACTCCAAAACACTGCACGCCGCTATCGGCCAGTACAAGTTCTTGCTCCGTGAGTATCCTGGCAATCCTTACCGTGGCGACGCCCTGTTTACCATCGCCCACATGTACAAAGAAGATCTGCATGATGCCGCCTCGGCTAAGGCTGGGTACCGGGATTTCTTGAAGAGCTATCCGCAAAGCGGGCGAGCCGAGCAAGCGCGCCAGGCCCTGGCTGAGCTCAGCCCCCAACGCAAGCCGGCCAAAGCGGGGTCCACGAAGGCACGCGCTCCCGCCGTCAATAGCGATGCCGATCTGTCCCGGGTTACTGGCGTGCGCTACTGGTCCACCGCCGATTACTCCCGCGTGGCCGTGGATTTGGACAGCGATATTACCTTTCGTTCCGAGCGCCTGCGGCACCCTGACCGCGTGGTCTTCGCCCTGCACTGGACGCGGTTGTCTCCGTCGCTGGTGGGCAAAAGCTTCATTCCAAAGGACGGCTTGCTCAAGAAGGTCCGCATCTCCGAAGAGAAACCAGGGGATACGCGGGTGGTTCTGGACGTGGGCGACCTGGGGAATTATTCCGCGTTCCTGCTGCCCAATCCCGATCGGCTGATTATTGACATCCACGGACGCCAGGCGAACGCGGCAGGGAAGTCCGCTCCGGTGAAGGGCATTTGGGCTGAGAACGCATCGGCTCAGAACCGAATCATGCCGGCAGAGCCCGAGCGCGGCCGCGATGTGGATGCGGGCCTGCAGACGGGTGCATCCTCGAGCAAGAGGTTGGGCCCGGCCCTGGGTCCGAAGATCATCAGTGACCAAGACGACAGCACCGCCGCTGCCCGCAATGCTCTGCCGCCCTCGGTGAAGCGGCCGTCACGCGTCGTGATCCGCGAGGGTGGCGAAGAAGTGCAGGCGCGGGAAGCGCGCCCCACCGCGAGCGGCGACCGCTCGTTAATCCGAGCCCTGGGTTTGAAAATCGGCAAAATCGTGATTGATCCCGGCCACGGCGGGCACGATACCGGAACCATTGGCCCGCATGGGCTGGAGGAGAAGAACCTGGTGCTCGACGTCGGCATGCGCCTGGGAAGGCTGCTGGAACAGCGTTTAGGCGCGGATGTGGTGTACACCCGCGACGATGACACCTTTGTGCCGCTGGAGACGCGCACCGCCATCGCCAATCAGGCCCAGGCCGACCTGTTTATTTCCATTCATGCCAACTCCAGCCACGACCAGGAAGCGCGGGGTGTGGAAACCTACTATCTGAATTTCACCACCTCCCGCGATGCCCTGGAAGTGGCGGCGCGCGAGAACGCCATCTCCGATCAATCCATTTACCAGCTGCAGCAACTGGTGAAAACCATCGCCCTGCAGGAGAAAGTGGAGGAATCACGGGAATTTGCCGCCGACGTCCAGCGCGCTCTCTATACCGGACTGGCTGGGCGCAACCCGGCCATTCATGACCGGGGAGTGAAGAAAGCGCCTTTTGTGGTGCTCATCGGCGCCAAAATGCCCTCCATTCTTGCCGAGATCTCCTTCGTCAGCAACCCGCAGGATGAACGCAAGCTGCGCAGTCCCGCCTACCGGCAGCACATCGCCCTGGCCCTGTACCGGGGCATAGCCCGTTATGCCGGTGGATTGAGCGGCATCAAGGTGGCGAGCAGCGCAGCCCAGGACGACGGACAATAGCCCGCAGCAGTAGAAACTTCGGCTGGCCGGGCGTAATCTAATAAGAGCAGAGAGACTTACTCCGCCCTGTAGTAGAACCGGATGAAAAAAATAGCGATTCTCGTCGCTTTCTGTCTGGCGAGCATGCCCCTGGCATGGGCCGCTCCCTCGGAGAGCGCAACTTTTCTGCCTGCCGAATTTGCCGGCTGGCGCCTCTTGGGCACGCCCGCGGTCAGCCACGATGCGGCTAAAGCCGATTCTGCCTTCGCTCCCTTGCTGAAAGAGTATGGCTTCCGCGAGATGGAGCAGGCCACTTACACCCGGCCGGATAACCGCGTGATGAAAGTGAAGGCCGCCCGCTTTGCTGATGCCAGTGGCGCTTTTGGAGCCTTCAGCTTCTACAAACAGCCGGACATGGCCAGAGAAGATATTGGCGACCAGGCAGCCTCGGCTAATGGCCGGGTGCTGTTCCTGCGCGGCAATATCGTGGTGGATGCGGTGCTTGACCGGGTTACAGCCATGTCGGCGGCTGAATTGCGTGATTTGGCTGCTTCCCTGCCTCTGCCTGCAGGAAGCGCCCGCGACCTGCCTCCGGTGCTGGGCTACCTTCCCAAACAGGCGCAGCGCGCCAATTCCATTCGCTATTTCATGGGAGCGGTGGGATTAAGCGATGTTTCTTCTCCCATTTCGGCGCAAGTGGTGGATTTCCCCAAAGGGGCGGAAGTCGCCATCGCGCAATATTCAACCTCTGCAGGCTCCCAGGCCGACGCCACGCTCATGGTGATTTCTTATCCCACACCGCAGATAGCGGCGGAGCGCGCCAAGGCAATTGATGCCGCCCTGCATACCACCTCACAACCCG
>DASVBI010000765.1:0-2887 GCA_036375915.1 Terriglobales bacterium
GAATAGTGCAGCGAAGCGTTAAAGATGGCGAGGTCAAACTGCCCGTCAGCCAAGGGCAGACGGTCCATTTCTGCCCGAAAGCGAGGAAACAGCCAGCCCAGGCTGCAGTAATAATGGCGCGCGGCGCCAAGGCCGTCGGTGTCATTGTCCAGCAAGTCCACCGCGACAGGATGATGGCCGCGCTGCGCCAGGCGATAGCTGAGCCAGCCATTGCCTGCGCCGATGTCGAGAATATCCAGCGGCCGGCTGTGGGACTGCTCCAGCGGAGGAAGAATTCTGCGCAGCAGATAACGGAAGCTGCCGGAGCGTATGCTCCACTGCCATCCGTTGCGCCCGGTCAGATCGGTGAAGGGAAGGGAAAGGTAATACTCGGGCGCAGAAGAGCCTCGCCCCTCGCGAGCGCGGACTTGCTGGTACTCCTGCACGAACTGGCAGAAGTGCTGCTCGCGCTCGGGAGCAAGCGCCTGCCAAACTCCCCTGTGGTTCCTTAGGACGAAGCCGCACAGTCCGCAGGCAGGTGAGGACATGGCCGAGGGATCAAGCAAGTCCATCGCATGGGCGCAGACCGGACAACGCGCGAGCAGACCAGAAGTAGCGGGCTGTGGTTCAGCTTTAACCATCACGGAACTGGTGCTGGAGTTCACTAAGCCATCCTCCGGAATTTCAAGAGCACGTGGTCTGCAACACCGCGAAGGCCGGGCAGGGAACCGAGCTGGCCATCGAGTTTTGCCGCCAGCCGGAGGAGGCGGGGCAGGCGGCGAGCCTGCGGCTCAAGGTAGGAGGGCGGCACAAACAGGCCGATGCCCTGCACCGAGATCAGCGAAAACTCTGGCGCAAATAGGCGGCGCAGTTCTCCTATTTTCGGATAGCGCACATGGACGAACGAGCCCGGGGTCAATTCGGCGGTTATTCCCCCTTTGCGCAGGCGGCGTAACGCTTTGGCTGGTTTGCCGTGCGCCAGCCACCACGCTGTTTCCCACACACAAAACCGGCTCGCCAGACACAGCAAGAGATAGCCCAGGGGCCGAACCAGGCGGGCCAGGTGACGCGCCACCTCTTGCAAGTCCTGAACGCAATTCAGGCCGCCGAAATCGGACAAAACGCCATCGTAGACAGCATTAACCGCGCCCAGATCCTCGGTGGCCAGCACTTGAAAGCGAACCGGCAGGGGGCTGCCCGGGCGCAGTCGCCGGGTAGCGACGCTGACCATGGCGGGCGAAACGTCGAAGGCGTCTACCTGCACACCCCGTTCAGCGAGATAGAGAGCATCCGCTCCGGTTCCGCAATTGAGCTCGAGCACGCGCTGTCCGGGCATGAATGTGGCGCCTAATTCCCGCCAGACGGCATCGCGCTGGGAGCGGCCAATCAGCGAGTCGGTGAAGATGCGGTCGTAGGATTCCGCCAGTGAATCGAAGGCGGCGGGACGTGGCCGGGATTGGACGTTAGCCGCCATCTCAAGCCTCCGTCTCCGCGTAGCTGACCTGCAAGCCCTGGCGAGCGGCGGCGATTTTCGCCTGCAGCTCCGCAATGCTGGCTGCCTCGCGCTGCTTTTGCAGGCGGCTCAGTTCGACTTCGCTGCGCAGCAGTTCGTCGGCAAATTGAAAAAAACGGCGCGAGTGCCGTCCCCGTACCCGGTAATCCCGGTCTGAACCCTGAGCCCACGGCGTCGAACTCACCACCGCCGCCGCAACCTCTTCGAAATACGGTGTCCCCTTGATGGGGTAGGCGACGGTGGTGAAGAAAACATCCGGGTCGCTGCGCTTCACATGTTCCACGGTCGCGAAGATGTCACTGAGCTCCTCGCCCTGGTAGCCCCACATGAGAAACATCCCCGTCTGGATGCCGCGGGATTTGCACAGCGCCACCGCGTTCTGCACCTGCTCCACGGTGACGCCGCGCTCCATAGCATCCAGAATGCGCTGCGAGCCGCTCTCCGAGCCGATCCATACCCGGAAGCAGCGCAGCCCGGCCAGCGTGTCCACCACCTTTTCATTCAGCCGGTCGGCGCGGGTTATACATTCGAAGGGAATCAGGAGTCCGCGGTCCCTGGCTAAAGCGGCATATTCGTTCAACCACCCGTGGTGAATTGTGAACACGTCGTCGGCGAACCAGGCCATATCGGGGGCATAGCGGCCCAGCAGCCATTCCAGCTCCTGCGCCACGGAAGCGGGCTTTCTGCGGCGATGGGTCTTCCCGAACACCTGGTGGCTGCACCAGCGGCAGCGGTAAGCGCAACCTCGCGCCGTGATCAACGAGACCGACCCTTGGCCATGGTGAGTGCGCCACGTTTGTACGTATTGGTCAATATCCACAGCTTCACGCGCCGGCCAGGGCTGCAGGTCAATATTGGCGATCTGTGCCCGCGGCGGCGTAATGTGGATATTGCCCTCGGGAAGTCGAAACGCAATTCCGTTTACGCGCTGCAAAGCCGCGGGCGAGCCCTCGCGCAAGGCGGGGAGTAGTTCTTCGAGTGTGAGTTCGCCTTCACCGATGACCACCACATCAGCGCCGGCGTCCAGGTATTCGCGGATGTAGGAACCCGGCTCCGGTCCGCCGACCAGGGTGCGCCAGCCCGCCTTCTTAGCGGCTTTGAGTATGCGCACCACATTGGTGCGGGTCATAAGATTCGCGTAAATGCCGAGCACGGAGGGCTGCGTATGCTCCAGCAGGAACAGCAAGTCCTGATAGCTGGAAAAGGTGCTGTCAAAGACCTCGACCGCTAGTCCCTTCCGGCGCAGGTGGGAGCAGAGATAAAGAATCCCCAGCGGAGCATAGGGCTTCATAATCTGGAGCTCCTTGGGGTCCTCCCGCAAAAAATAGCCGTGTGTGAGCAAAAGGTCCATTGTGGCTAGTCCGCAAACTGAGCGGCAGGGGTCATCAACTCATT
>DASVBI010000330.1:0-3907 GCA_036375915.1 Terriglobales bacterium
CGCAGAGCCAGGCGGTACTCCGACTCGTACATGCCAAAGCGGCAAGGACCGCAGGCGCCAGCGGTAAGGAAGACGTAGTTGTTGATTAGGTCCTGCCGTTTCTGCCCCGATTCCTCCAGCGTCTGCAGGTATTGCACCAGGTTGCCGACGGTGAAGTAGGTGGGGTTGCACTGGCCGTTGTTGCCGTACTCCTTGCCCAACTGGAAAGCCTTGACGTTAGGGGTGGGCACCACCTCGCAGCGGTAGCCCAAACCTTCCAGAGCGCCGTGGACCAGCTTTTCATGCTTCCAGGTCAAGCCGCCGAAAAGCAGGGTGGTGCGATGGCGCTGGTCGGCGGTAAAGGGACGCTCGATGGGCTTGTGGAAGTGGTGGACTTGCTTCTGAACTAAACCGGCTTCCGCTTCCAGGCGGGTTCGTTCTTCGGCCACGCGCTGGCGAATCATGTCTTCTACCGAGGTGATCTGGACAAGCTCGTTGCCGGACACAGGATTTGTCGAAGTGCTCATAGCCTCACCTTCCCTGGCAAGCAGTGTGAATCATTGAAATTCAAGGACTTTTGCTGGGTACACGTATCCCTGATTAAAAACGCTACATATTGTTGCCCGGTTTGCCTGTTAGCCGAATCGCTTTGTAGCGAACGGCGGAAATTAGTGGTTCAAGGGGTTGATGGGGGTGCTGAGCGGATAATAACCGTCCTCATTTTCAGTGACTTACAAGCCGTTATCACACTCCCTTGTGATAAGCGGAGAACTTGACCCGCCGCGGTTTCGGCTCTGTGGATGGAGATATTGGGGCAAACGGCCAAACCCTTTCATTTGAGGCTTCTCTCCACCCTGCCCCGACCGTTGTTCTGCCCCCTTCCGAGAGGCGAATTGTCGCCTGGCCCCGGCGCTTGCCATTGTCGTAGGCGGGCGAACAGCATAGGCTGTGCAGATGTCGGAAGTTTTTCCCACCGCCGGCGAACGTATCACCGGGCCCGAGGAAAACCCGGTCTCGGCCGACCCCGGCCGATTCCTGGGCCGGCAATGGCGTGTGCTGGGGGTACTGGCCCTGATCAACCTGGTGAATTACGTTGATCGCCAGATCATCTTCCCTTTGTTCCCCTTTCTGCGGCATGAATTTGGGCTCAGCCATTTGCAGTTTGGTTCGCTGGCGACGGCGTTCACCATTGTGCTCTCGGTGGGCAGTCTCCCCCTGGGCATGCTTGCCGACCGCACCTCGCGGCGCATGGTGGTCAGCGGGGGCGTGCTGTTCTGGAGCGCGGCCACCTTTCTGAGCGGACTGGCTGCTTCCTTCCGTTCTTTGCTGCTGGCCCGTTCGCTGGTGGGAGTTGGCGAAGCCGCCTACGCTCCCGCCGGGGCTGCCATGGTCACGGCCAACTTTCCACGGCACATGCGGGCGCGCGTGCAGGGCGTTTTCGACATCGGCATGTTCGCCGGGGGCGCCATTGGAATAGCTTTGGGCGGCATCATGGCGCAGTACTTCGGCTGGCGGGCCGCGTTCTTCCTGGTGGGCGTGCCCGGGGTGCTGCTGGCGTTGTGCGCTCTGCGCCTTCCGGAGGTCCCAAGGCGAGCCGCCGAGCGCCGCTTCCCTCTGCGCGGCCTGGTGCGCGTACCCGCCTATGTGACCATGCTGCTGGCGGGGTGGTTCAGCAGCTTTGCCGGCTACGCCTACGTGGTCTGGGGACCCGAACTGGTGGAGGAATACAAGGGATTCAGCGCCGGCCAGGCAGGAGTTGTGCTGGGGGTGACGGTGATTGTGTGCGGCGGATGCGGGGTAGCGGTGGGAGCTACGCTTTCCGACTGGCTGGCCCGCCGCGCCTCCTGGGGACGCGCCTGCACGATTCCGGTGGGATTTTTAATCGCCGCACCCCTGATTTACGGCGCTTTGCATTCCACGCAGCGGGCGCATTTTGTTGTCTTATTCGGGCTGGGGGCTTTCTTCCTGAGCTGGTACCACGGTCCGGTCACGGCAACGATTCACGACTTGATCCCCGAGGAAGGGCACGCCACTGCCCTGGGCATGTACTACCTGTTCGTGAACCTGTTCTCCATGGCCCTGGCGCCGGTGGTGATTGGCGGAATCGCCGACCGTTCCAATCTCATTTCCGCACTTCATGCCGCTCTTGCGGCGCAGCTTATCGGCGGGCTCTTGTTTGTCATGGTGGTGCTGCAGGTACGCCAGCGCAGCGCTCCCAAGGACGACGAGCCGGACGCCTGTGCCCGCGAGCTCGCCTGAGCTGACACACACCCTGGTGATAACCATCACAGCCAGTTGTTAACGCGGCGGACGATACTGCCAGCCGAGCGGGGCTTGGTGTGCCCGGCTGCGCCGATGAGTATCCACCTCGGATTAGACATAGGGGCTGTGAGCCTGAAGCTGGCTGCCGTGGGTGACGGCAAGGCCGCGGAAACGTTGGCTCGCCTGACGGCAAAAGCTGATTGGTTCTTCCCGGCCGCGCCGCCGCCCGGCAGCGGGCCGGCGGACACTTCCCTGGCGCTCTCCCGAGCCCGGCCGTTACATGGCAACCCGCTGCAGGCCACGCTGGAACTGCTGGAACAGTTCCTGAGCTGCGTGCCGGCGGCTGAGATTGACGGAGTGCGGGTAACCGGCCTAGGCGGGCGCCTGGTTGCGGACGCGCTGCACGCCGAATTTGAAAATGAGTTTCGCGCCGTGGCCAAGGGTGTGCGCGCCCTCCATCCCCAGGTTCGCACCGTGTTCGAAATGGGCGGTGAAACCTGCAAGTACATCCGTCTCGACCCCGACGACCACTCCAGCTACCTGGGAATCGCCGACTACTCGGCCAGTGGCGATTGCGCCGCCGGCACCGGCGGTTTTATCGAGCAGCAGGCCTCGCGCCTGCGCTACGCGGTGGAGGACGTGGGTCCGGCGGCCTGCGGTGCCAGTTGTGCGGCGCGGGTAGCCGGCCGCTGTTCCGTTTTCGCTAAAACAGACATGATCCACGCCCAGCAGAAGGGCTATGGCACCGACCAGATCCTGCGCGGACTTTGCGACGCGGTGGCCCGCAATTTCAAATCCAGCATCGTGAAGGGGCACCAGGTGGCGCCCCCGGTCCTGTTCATCGGGGGCGTGGCCCTGAACCAGGGCGTGCGCAATGCCTTGCGCGAAGTGTTCAAGCTGCAGGAGCACGAATTCATCGTGCCGGAGCTGTATTCCTGGATGGGAGCGCTGGGAGCGGCCCTGTTCGAGAGGGAAAGGCCGGCGCGGCACGCCTTCTCCGGCATTGAGCGCCTGCGCCAGGTGGCCACTGCCCGCCAGGATTTCCCTTCCACTGAGCCGCTTTCGCTGGCCAACGTGGAACTCCTGCGCGACCGGGTTTCGCCGCCGCCCCGGTTCGTGAACGCGCACGCGGTGGAAGCCTATCTGGGAATTGACATCGGCTCGGTCAGCACCAACCTGGTGGTGCTCGATGCCCAGGGGCACTTGCTGAAGGAAATTTACCTGGCTACCGAGGGCCGGCCTATAGAAGTGGTCAGCCGCGGGCTGGCGGAAATTCAGGCGGAAATGGGGGCGCGGCTCGACATTCGCGGAGTGGGCACCACCGGCTCCGGCCGCGAACTCATCGGCGAACTGGCGGGCGCCGATATCGTGACCGACGAAATCACCGCCCACAAGACCGGGGCCATGCACGTGTGCCGCGAAATGGGCATGGCGCCGGTGGACACGATCTTCGAGATCGGCGGGCAGGATTCCAAGTTCATCCGCATTGAGTCCGGGGTGGTGGTGGACTTCACCATGAACGAAGCCTGCGCCGCGGGTACGGGTTCGTTCCTGGAAGAACAAGCCGAGCGGCTGGGAATGTCCATCAAAGGAGAGTTTGCCCGGCTGGCACTCTCTTCGCAAAAGCCGGCGCGGCTGGGCGAGCGCTGCACCGTATTCATTGAGC
>DASVBI010000231.1:0-2982 GCA_036375915.1 Terriglobales bacterium
CACTGCGCCGGGTCCGTGGGCTGGCCGTCGTAATGGGCGTAAACGCCGATGGTGCGGGTGGCGCCGGGGGCGCGCAGCTCGCCAAACACCACGGGCGAGGCCCCGGGTACGCGCAGCAGGCGCACCGCTACGCCGCGGGCCTGCAGCATGGCCGAAACCGCCTGCGCATTGCGCTCGATGTCCGCCGTATCGCCGGCGTGATTGGGAATCGAGAGCAGATTCACGAACTCGGCGACAATCTGCTTCTCATGAGCCTGGCGGTAGGCGCGCAACTGCTGGCCCAGCGGAGCAGGCGGATTTTGGCCTGAAACTTGGAACACACAAAGGAACAGCGCAAGCAGGGTGAGGACCGCCGGTCGTATCTTCATGGGACGGAGAAAAATCTTAGCTTAATTGCCGCCCGCGGCAAACCGCGTTGACCGGCCAAACAGGTTCCGTTTATTTTGTACGGCATCGGAAGGAGCGTGCGATGAGAGCCGGATTCATACTGCCCCAGATCGGGCCGCTGGGCACGGCCCAAAATCTGGTCAAAGTGGCGCAGCGCGCCGAAGAATTGGGCTATGACAGCTTGTGGGTCACCGAACGCCTGCTGTGGCCGGTGAAGCCGCAGAATCCTTATCCCGCCACGCCCGACGGCTCCCTGCCCGAACAGTACAAGCATTCGCTGGACCCCCTGGAAACACTCACCTTTGTAGCCGCGCACACCCGTAAGATCGCGCTGGGCACCAGCGTGCTCGACATTCCCTACTACAACCCGGTGATGCTGGCGCGACGCACGACCACGCTGGATGTGCTCTCCGGCGGGCGCTTGCGCCTGGGTCTGGGCCTGGGCTGGTCCAAGGATGAGTACCAGGCCGCCGGCGCACCCGCGAAGAATCACGGCGCCGTGGCCGAAGAATTCCTCCAGGTGCTGAAAGCCATCTGGACCACCGACCCGGCGGAGTTTCAAGGCCAGTTCTACACCTTGCCCAAGTCCATCATCGGGCCCAAGCCGGTGCAGAAGCCACATCCACCCATTTACATGGCCGCCTTCGCCCCCGCCGCGCTGAACCGGCTGGCCCGGCTGGCCGACGGCTGGAATCCCGTCGGCATGCCGCTGGAAGCCATGGCGGCCACCATGGCCCAGATTCGGCAAATAGCCAAGGACGCGGGCCGCAACCCCGCTTCGCTGCAGCTGATCGTTCGCGCCAACCTGTACGTCACGCCCCAGCCCATCACCCAGAACCGCTTTGTCTTCACCGGCACGCTGGAACAGATCAAAGAGGACGTGGAGGGCTGCCGCCGAATCCACGCCGACGAGATTTTCTTCGATTGCATCTTCTCGCCGGCTGGCAACTCGATGGACCGCTTCCTCGGTTTGATGCAACAAATGCGGGCGTTTGTGTGAGCCGTTTAGGGCGGAGCCAGGGAGCCGCATCAGAAGCAGTTACCAACCGCGCGCCGAGTCATGTAGTATTACCTGCGACTATCCATGGATAACGAAGAAGCAATTGAGCAACCGGAAACACAGGCCATCACCTGGCTGGCCTCCGTAAGCGGAGATGTCCACTTCTGGGTGCCCACCCTGGTGCTGATCGGCGGGCTCCTGCTTCTGCGATGGGTCAGCTAAGTTCACCCGCGGCATCGTCCGGCATCGCCCACCCGGCCCTGCTCGCGCCCGAGCGTGTGCGCGCCCTGCAGCGGGTGGGCGTGCTGTGCGGCGTCGCCGCCGGCGCCTGGCTGGGCGCGGCCGAAGTACCGACTAAGCTGGTCACTACGGGCCTTTCTCCGGTCCTGATTTCCTTTGCTATGGTGGTGGGCGTGTTCCTGGGCCGCTGGAGCCTGCCCGCCATGGTGCGCGGCACCTCCGGCATCCGCGCCGATATCGTGGAAGCGCCGCACCTGGTCATCTGGGCCATCATTGCGGGCTGCCTGTGGTCGGTGGCCAATACCCTCACCATCTTTGCCATCCGCGACCTGGGGCTGAGCGTTGCGTTTCCCTTGTGGAACACGAACGGCCTGATCGGTATCCTCTGGGGTGTCCTCTTCTTCCGCGAGCTGCACCATGCCGGCTGGCGCCGCTGGGGCGCGGTGTGCGGCGGCGCCCTGGTTATCTTCCTTGGCGGCATGCTGCTGGCCCGCGCCTCCTCCAGCCAGATTGCCTCCCACGTGGCCTTGCGGGGCATAGCCGCCGCCCTGGGCGCGGGCGTGCTTTGGGGCACCATGTACATCCCTTACCGCAAGGCCTATCTCTCGGGCATGAACCCGCTGTCGTTCGTCTCCTTCTTCACCATCGGCGAACTGGGCATGATGACCGCGCTGGCGGTGGTCTACATGGGCGGCTTCCACAACTTGTACCGCCAGCTCACCGGCGCCCAGGATGTGCTCTTCTGGCTGCTGGCCGCGGGCTTTGTGTGGGTGATTGGCGATATTTTCCAGCAATACGCGGTGAAGTACATTGGCGTCAGCCGCGGCATTCCCATCTCCAATTCCAACCAGCTCTGGGGATTGCTGTGGGGAGCGGTGGCTTTCGGGGAATTTCGTGGCTGGCAGCATGGCGCGATGGCCGGCGCCATTTGGGGCTCGGTGCTGATGGCCGGGGGCCTGGCGGCGATTTCGTTTTCCGTAGCCGATAATTCTGAATACCTGAAGTGGGCCGAGGCGGCGGAGCGCGAGCATCGGCGCTACGGCATTGATATTGAATTTGTCCGCTCCGGCATGCAGGGCCGCTCCAGCAACCCGCCGCAGCGCCGCACCTGGCTGGACTGGGTGCTGGTGGCGGGCGCCACAGGCGCTTTTGTGTGGACCGGCCTGCGGGCACATTGGCCTTCCATTGCCCTGGACGGGACCGCCGCCCTGGTACTGCTGGCGCTCTGCCTGGCGCTGCTGGCCGCCTGCGCGGCCGCGCTGTGGAAGGTAACGCGCTTCAACTGATGTTTTAGTTTCGAGTTTCCAGTTTCAAGTTTCCAGTTTCACTGCGGCAATATGCCGGCTGCGTCGCTC
>DASVBI010000319.1:0-15236 GCA_036375915.1 Terriglobales bacterium
GAACTAGGGCGGCTTTCGCGGATGTCGCCCATGGCGGCCGATTACTCGGTGACGCGGAATTACATCGAGTGGCTGGCGGTGCTGCCCTGGAACAAGTCTTCCGGCGTCGAGGTGGACATTGTTAAGGCCAAGGAAATTCTGGACGCCGACCACTACGACCTGACCAAGGTGAAGGACCGCATCCTGGACTACCTCTCCGTGCGCCGGCTGAAGCCGACCATGAAGGGGCCCATCCTGTGCTTCGTGGGCCCTCCCGGCGTGGGCAAAACCTCGCTGGGCAAGTCCATCGCCCGCTCCCTGGGGCGCAAGTTCGTGCGTCTGTCGCTGGGCGGCGTGCACGATGAGGCTGAAATCCGAGGCCATCGCCGCACCTACATCGGCGCATTGCCGGGCCAGATTATCCAGGGCATCCGCCGGGCTGAGACCAACGACCCTGTGTTCATGCTGGACGAAATTGACAAGGTCGGCCGCGACTTCCGCGGCGATCCCGGCGCGGCTCTGCTGGAGGCGCTCGATCCCGAGCAGAACTTCAGCTTCCGCGACAACTACCTGGACGTGCCTTTTGACTTGTCCAAGGTGCTGTTCATCACTACCGCCAACATTCTCGATCCGGTGGCCGAGCCCCTGCGCGACCGCATGGAAATCATCGAACTGCAGGGCTATACCGAGGAAGAGAAGCTGCACATCGCTTTTCAGTACCTCATCCCGCGGCAGATTGATGAGAACGGAATCACCAAGGACAACATAGAGTTCAGCGAGGATTCCATCAGCTTCATCGTCCGCCACTACACGCGCGAGGCCGGCGTTCGCAACCTGGAACGCAACATCGGCACCATTTGCCGTAAGCAGGCGCGCCGCCTGGCCGAAGGCAAGTCAGAAAAGCTGCAGGTCACCCGCGAGGTTATTGAGGAGTTCCTGGGCGGTATCAAGATCCGCGTGGATACCGAAATCGCCGAGCGCACCAAGCGTGCCGGCGTGGCCGTGGGCCTGGCCTGGACCCCTTCCGGCGGCGATATTCTCTTCGTCGAAGCCACCAAGATGAAGGGCAAGGGCGACTTCAAGATCACCGGCCAGATCCAGGACGTGATGCGCGAGTCCATGCAGGCGGCTCTAAGCTGGGTGCGTTCCAATGCCCTCGACCTGGGCATCGCCGAGGACTTCTTCAGCACTCACGATCTGCACATCCACGTGCCCGCGGGCGCCATCCCCAAGGACGGGCCCTCGGCGGGTGTGACCATCGTGACCGCGCTGGTCTCGCTGCTCAGCGATCGCCGCGTACGGCCTTATACCGCCATGACCGGCGAGATCACGCTCAGCGGCAATGTGCTGCCCGTGGGCGGAATCAAGGAGAAAACACTGGCGGCCAAGCGGGCGGGGGTGCGCGACATCATCCTGCCGGCGGAAAACAAGACCAACGTGATCGAGGACCTGACCGCCGAACAGTTGGAGAACCTCAACATTCACTACGTCAAAACCATTGAGGAGGTGCTCACGCTGGCCCTGCCTTCCACTCCGCACGAGGAACGCCAGGACGAAGCCGAGCGCGAGAAGGTGCTGGTCAACTCTCCGGCGTAGTCGCAGTTGTTGCCAGTTTTCAGTTGCCAGTTCCGCGCAAGGCGGTACTGGCAATTTTTTTGTACCAAGTTTTTTCGCTTTCATGCTGAGCGCAGCCGGTAACATTTTTGTCAGCACCCATTTCACCTGTCATCCTGAGCGGAGTCGAAGGACCCCGCGTTCGTTCATCTTTTCGATGCCGCTCCAGGGCCGTTTCCCTCGCCTTCAATCATTTTGGTTTAAGTGGCCTGCTATTTAGGCTCCGCCACCACGGGCTGGGGATACGCCTTCTGCAGCGCCGTTTGGTATTCCGCGAACAGGGCCTTGATGCGCGTGAACTCGGTGTTCACCGCCTGCCGCAACTCGGGATGAGTGGCGTAGTCGTACAAAATCGCCGTCATGGTCTCCGCATCCACGAGGAATCCGTGGTGCCCCACCTCGGTGAGCGCATCCGCTTCCATGCCGTAAGTGTGGTTAGCCCAGTTGGAAGACTTGGCTGACACGCCTAACCCCGGAATCTGGCTGGAGACGCTGCCGGTCTCGTCATAGCCCATGGGCTTGCCGGGATCAGGATCAATTCCGCTGGCGCCAAACTGTTTCATATACGCAAACGACAGCTCTTCCAGTGTGGCCAGTGATATCCCGTCGCGGGCGTGCCCGTAGTGGTCAATTTTCACCTTGGTGGCCGTGGCCAGGGCCGCCGCCCGCGCCGCGTCATTCACCCAGTTGGTCACTTGCTCCAGGTAAACCGAATCCGGATAGCGGATGTAGAAGTCGGCGGCAGTCTTATCGGGCACCACGTTGGGCGCGGCTCCGCCTTCGGTAATCACGCCCTGGATGCGGGTTTCCGGGCGCATGTTGCTGCGCGCCGCATCAATGTTGTTAAACAGCTTGATCACCGCTTCCAGCGCGTTGCGCCCGTTCCACGCCGTGAGCTCGTGCGCCGGCGCTCCGTAAAAGGTGTATTTCACCCCGTCAATATTCATGCAGCAGGTGCCGAAGCCGGCGGCGGAGCGGCGGGTAACATTAAACGAGTGGCTGCGCACAATGATGTCCGCGCCCTGAAAGACGCCTGCCTCGTACATCACCGTCTTGGCTTCCGGCGGCATCATCTCTTCACCCGGCGTGCCGTACACGGTCACCGTTCCCGGGGTGTGGGTGCGGGTCAGAAACTCGGCCATGGCGATGGCGGTGGCCAGGCCCACCGGTCCCTGCGCGCTGTGCTGGTCGCCGTGAAATGCGCCCTTGGTACCGCGCAGCGCGTCGTATTCCACGATCACACCTAGGTTGGGCCCAGGCGTGCCCCGGCGGTACTTGGCGACAAAGGCGGTAGGTAGCCCAGCCACCCCCTTCGTAACATCAAAATCATGCGTCTGCAGATAGGCCGTGAGTTTCTCCACCGCCTGCGTCTCCTGGAAGCCGATCTCCGGATGCTGCGTGATCCAGTCGCTCATCGGCATCAGCTCGGTGTCCAGCAACTGCTTGACGCGCGCGATCACCTGCTCGCGGCTTTTGTCGGGAGCCGTCAGCCGGGCTACCATTTGCGGCACGTTCAGGGACTGGTCCAGGGCATGAATCTGTTTCACCACGTCGCGCCCGGCTTCGCGCTCGGTCTCCGTCTCCTGCGCCATCGCCACACCCGCCGTCAATAGCAGCACCGCGCAGGTGGTAATGAGCTTCTGCATTTTTCTCCTCCGCAAAGCAGCCGTTTTTGCTATCCCGGATTCTGATTCTAGCTGTCATCTCAACCCGTTATTTCGCGCCCATTCGTCAATCGTAAATCGTCAATCATCAATTGACTCTGTGTCTCCGTGACTCTGTGGCGAAACGGTTGCTTTTAGTACGCCAGCATCACCCGCAAATCGCGCAGATTATTTCCCGTCGGCCCGGTGACAATCGCGTCTCCCAGGGCCTCAAAAAACGGGGAAGCATCAAACCTCGCCAGCGCTGCTGCGGGATCGAGCCCGCTGGCCCGCGCCCTTTCGACGGTGGTTCCGTCCACCACCGCCCCGGCGGCCGGGCTGTTGCCGTCAATACCGTCTGTGCCCGCGCTCAGAACCGTCACATTCTGCCCCGTGATTTTGCCGGCGCAATAGAGCGCGAATTGCTGGTTGCGTCCGCCCGCGCCGCCGTTCTCGACCCGCACCGTCACCTCGCCTCCGGAGATCAGGCACACGCGCGACACCCCCTGGCGCAGCTCGCGCAAGCGGCCCAGCAGGTAGTCGGCGGCAGCCGCGTAATCCCAGTCATCGCAGCTGTTATCCATGGTGACTGCAAATCCCGCCCGCGCCGCCGCTGCCGCCGCCGCCTGCCGCACCTCGGCGTTCGACAGCACCGTCCACCAGCGTGAGCGCGCAAAAGCTTCATCTCCCACCTTCGGTGTCTCTTCCAGCCTCCGCTCCGCGAACAACCGCCGCACCGGTTCCGGTAACTGCGGCGGCAGCCCGTATTTCTCGGCTACCTGATAGCAATCCTCGACGCTTGAGGAATCAGGCATGGTGGGTCCCGAGGCCAGCGCATCGAGCGCGTTATCGGGAACGTCGGAAACCAGGATGGAAACCTGCTGCGCCGGCGCCGCTGCCCACGCCAGCCGCCCGCCTTTCACCGCCGACAGGTGCTTGCGGATGGCGTTGATCTCCACGATGGTGGCGCCGGACAGCACCAGCTTGCCGTAGGTCGCGGCCAGGTCATCGAGCGAAATGTCTTCGCTGATCGGCTTCTCCAGCAGCGCCGAGCCCCCGCCGCTCACCAGAAAAATCACCAGCGCCGCCGGGCCCTGCTGCTTCAGCGCTCGCAAAACGGCTTCGGCGGCCTGCCATGACTCGCGGTTGGGCACCGGATGCCCGCCGCGGAAATACTGCACTCCCAAACGCTGCTCCACCGCCTCCGTCGCGCCCACCGCGATTCCCGTCAGCCGCGCGCCCAGCTCTGCATGCAGGCAATCCATCATGGAGTAGGCGGCTTTGCCGATGGCGACCGCGAGTATCCGCCGCTCCCCGCTTAGATCGTAGAGGTCTTCCCCGATTCGCAGCACGCTGCGGTCCAGGTGCACATGCCGGCGGAATGCGCTCTCGATGCTGGCCTCCCGCAACGCATGGAGAAAAATGTCGCGCCCCGTCTGGCGCATCTGCCGTGCCGTCGGGTTGTCGGCTTGGCTGGCGCCGGCCTCCGGGAAATGGGCCATGCGCGGATTATATCGGGAGGCAGAAGTCAGGAGGCAGCAGTCAGAGTCAGCTAATCCACCAAACCCAGATCTTGTCATGTTGAGTGAGGGTTTGACTTTGTCATCCTGAGCTCCGCGACCGGGCCTTGGCGAAGGGCGTGCAGCGAATGGACCTGCTTTTCGGTTCCTCGCTGCACAGCTTTCGGGAACGAAGTCCCCGGCTACCGGCTCCCGACTACCTGCTCTTTCACCCACTCCTCAATCGCCCGGCGCAACTCAGCCAGCCGCCCGGCAAAGAAATGGTCCGCGCCTTCAATAATCACCAGCCGCTTGGGCTCGGGCAACGAAGCCACCAGTTGCTCCAATCTGGCACGCGGACCGAACTGATCTCGGGCGCCGCTTACAAACAGCTTGGGGCGGGCACAGTTCTCAAGAAAGCTGAAGTCGTAAGCCCGGTCGTCCACCGGCGCGACCGGCGTCCCCAGCGCGATCATGGCCGCGACCTCAGGATCGGGGCACGCGGCCCGCAGTCCCACCGCTGTGCCGAAGGAAAACCCGGCAAAAATAATAGGCAGGTGAAACTGCTCCCGCAGCCACTGCAACCCGGCGCGCACGTCCTCCACCTCGCCCCGCCCCTCGTCGTGCTCGCCCTGGCTCAGCCCCGCGCCGCGGAAATTGAAACGCAGCACCGGAAACCCAAAGCTGTTCAGCGCCTTCATGGTGTGGAATACCACTTTGTTGTGCATGGTGCCGCCGAACATGGGGTGGGGATGGCAAACCAGCGCCGCATGCGTGGCTGTCTCCGCGCCCTGGTTCAGCAGTGCCTCCAGTTGTCCCGCCGGACCTTCCAAAAACAGCGATCGTATTTGCGTTTCCATAAGAGCAAGTAGCTGGTAGATGAACCCTGCAGTCTTGGCTGATAGCTGAGAGCTGACAGCTGAGCGGCAACAACCACCTGCTAACTACCAGCTACCAACTACCCTTCCCACAATATATCCTGACCTCCGCATGGACCTGTTCTCCTTTACCCGCCAACTCGTTGACATTGAATCCGTCACCGGCAACGAAACCGGTGTCGGAGAATTTCTCCGCGCCGAACTGCAGCGCCTGGGCTACCACGCGGAGGAGATGCCGGTGGAAGGCGATCGCTTCAACCTCTGGGCAACACTGGCGGAAACGCCGCGCCCCGCCATCGTCTTCTCCACCCACATGGATACGGTACCGCCCTTCATTGCTTCCGCAGAAGACAGCGAGCGCATCTGGGGCCGGGGCTCCTGCGACGCTAAGGGCATCATTGCCGCGCAAATCGCTGCCGCCGACCGCCTGCGTGCCGAGGGCATTCTCGTCGGCCTGCTCTTCCTCGTCGGCGAAGAGAAGGACAGCCAGGGCGCCCAGGTCGCCAACCAGCAGCCGCGCGGCTCCCGCTTCCTGGTCAACGGCGAGCCTACGGAAAATCGCCTGGGCTTGGCTTCCAAGGGAACCCTGCGGGTTGAACTCACCGCCCGCGGCCGCATGGCGCACTCCGCCTACCCCGAGCTTGGCGAATCGGCCATTGATAAGCTGCTGCTCGCGCTCACCCGCCTGCGCGCCATGCCCTTGCCCTCGGACCCGCAAGTCGGCCCCTGCACCCTCAACATCGGTATGATTGAAGGCGGCCGCGCCCCCAACGTCATCCCCGATTTTGCCCGCGCCCACCTGCTCTACCGCCTGATCGCTCCCGCCGACGAACTGCGCCGCCACATCCTCGCCGCCGTCGGCGATCTGGCTGAGGCCAACTTCATCCTCGAAATTCCTTTCATGCGCTTGCGCACCCTCGACGGCCTGCCTACCATGATCGCCGCTTTCACCACCGACATTCCCGCCCTCAGCCGCTGGGGCCAGCCTCTGCTCGTCGGCCCCGGTTCCATTCACGTGGCCCATACCGAACGCGAGCACATCGAGAAATCCCAGCTCACGGCGGCAGTTGACCTGTACTGCACCATTGCGCGGCGGCTTACAGCCAGCACTTAGCCATTAGCACTGGCCTTTATTGACAATGGCGTACGTCCGCCGCGTTGCTCCTCTCTCGCTGTCATCCCGACCGAGCACGAACCGATCCCGCTTTGCGGGAGAGGGAGCGCGAGTGGAGGGACCTTGCGCTTCCCGCGATCAGCCTGGAGTTTAGCCCTGTTGCAGCCACCAGCCCCCGCGGCTCCCCCCAACGCGTTAGACTAAATGCTTATGACCACCCAGACCGCCAACTCCCTCGCGAGCGCCTCTTCCGCCTATCTCCGCTCCGCCATGCACCAGCCCATTCGCTGGCAGCAATGGGGACCGGAAGCCTTCGCCCTGGCGCAAAAAGAGGACAAGCCCATCCTGCTCGACATCGGCGCCGCCTGGTGCCACTGGTGTCACGTCATGGACCGCGAGTCCTACGACAATCCCGAGGTCGCCGCCGTCGTCAATGAGCACTTCATCGCCATCAAGGTGGACCGCGATGAACGCCCCGACGTGGACAGCCGCTATCAGACGGCGGTCTCCGCCATCAGCGGCCAGGGCGGCTGGCCCCTTACCGCCTTCCTCACCGCCGATGGCAAGCCCTTTTACGGCGGCACCTATTTCCCGCCTGATGACCAGTGGGGACGCCCCGGCTTCAGGCGCGTGCTCCTGGCCATTGCCGGCGCCTACCGCGAGAAGCGCGCCGAGGTGACCGAGCAGGCCAGCATGGTCGGCAATCTCCTCGCCCAGTCGGAAACTTTTGCCGCGCCCGCGGCCGAATTCTCCCCTCGCGTGATTGATTCCATCGTCGCCGCCGCCGTCAAGATGTTCGACCCCCAGCACGGCGGCTTCGGCAACGCTCCCAAGTTCCCTCACCCTTCCGTCATTGACCTGCTCATCGAACGCTATGCCCGCACCGCCAACGAGGAATTAAAAAATATCTTCGTGACCACACTCGAGCGCATGGCCCGCGGCGGCGTTTATGACCAGCTGGCCGGCGGCTTCCACCGCTACTCCGTGGACGAGCGCTGGCTCGTCCCCCACTTTGAGAAAATGTCCTATGACAACTCCGAACTGCTGAAAAACTACGTCCACGCCGCCCAGGTTACCGAAAATCCCTTCTTCGCTGCCGTGGCCCGCGACATCATCCGCTGGATGGACGAATGGCTCAGCGACCGCGAACACGCCGGCTTCTACGCTTCCCAGGACGCTGACTATTCCATGGAGGATGACGGCGACTACTTCACCTGGACCCTCGACGAAGCCGCCGCCGTGCTCAGCGAAGACCAACTGAAGGTCGCCCAGCTCCACTACGACATCAACGAGGTCGGCGAGATGCACCACAATCCCGCCAAAAACGTGCTCTACGTGCGCGCCCCCATCGAGCAGATCGCTGTCCGCCTGGGCATGCCCCCTGAGCGCGTGGAAGCCCTGCTCGCCTCCGCCCGCGAAAAGCTTTATGCCGCCCGCCTGCGCCGTCCCACGCCCTTTGTGGATAAAACGGTGTACGTAAGCTGGAACGCGCTCTGCATCTCCGGCTACCTGCAGGCCGCGCGCGTGCTGCGACTGGACGACGCACGCCACTTCGCCCTGCGCTCTCTCGACCGCATCTTGGCCGAAGGCTGGGACACTGAGCGTGGCCTGCAGCATGTGATCGCCTACTCTGAATCCGGCGCGGAAAAACGCCCTCTCCCCGGACTGCTCGATGACTACGCCTTCACTTCCCTGGCTTGTCTGGATGCCTACGAGGCCACCGCCGACCTCAGCTATTTCCACTTTGCTGAGCGCATCGCCGCGCGCATGATCGCCCGCTTTTTCGACGAGGCCGCCGGCGGCTTTTTCGATACCGAGACCGGCGACAGCCAGGATGCTCTCGGCGTGCTCGCTACCCGCCGCAAGCCCTTCCAGGATTCCCCTACTCCTTCCGGAAATTCGGCTGCCATCATGGCCCTGTTACGCCTCTTCGCTTACACCAACGACCAGTCCTATCGTGAAAAAGCCGAGCGTACCCTGCGCGTCTTTGCCGGTGTCGCCGAGCAGTACGGCATGTTCGCTGCCACTTACGGCATCGCCGCGATCATGTTTGCGCAGCCGCATACTCAGGTTGTGGTGATTGGCAGTGGCGAACCCGCGGACCGCCTTTATCGCGCGGCTCTCGCCCCGTTCTCTTTCAGCAACACCGTTCTCAAATTCACCGACAACGAAGTTTCGCCCCAGAACCTTCCCCCTGCGCTGGCAGAGACGCTTTCTTCCCTGCCTCGCGCCCAGACTGCAACCGCGGTAATTTGTTCTGGATTTACCTGTCAGCCGCCCCTCACCGATCCGGAAGAACTGGCGCGGCGGATGCAGCAGGAGATGGCCTGACTCGATTGCCAACCCGCTACGCGAATCCTGCATCAGCAACAAGAAAGCAAAAGAAAAGGCCACCGATAGGCACTTCGGCGGCCATCCCGATAAATATTGGGGTTACGTCAACATTACTAAAGTCATGTTGTGGAAAACTTAGTTATCTGCAAGCCTTACCACCAGGCAAGCATGACGGTACCGGGTTGCCGTCCGCCATTGCAATGGGCACGGCAGCCGATACATACACCGCCACTACGCTCAGCAAAAGCACCACAATGCGTAGAGCGTTTTTCATGTAACCTCCTTTCCCTGTGCGCGCCAACGCACAGGGAAAGGATTATACCCGCCCTTGCAAGTCCTTTTTTAACTAAGAGTTAGCGATTTTGGCTCCGGCCGTCGTCGGCCACCGGAAACCGTGAGAAATCAGTCCGTTAGAGAAGACAATTAAAGTGCGTAACTTCAACTCTGGGGCTGGTCGCAATTTGAGAATTTGGAACAGGAGTGGGTCGGAAGAACACAAAACCCGAATTACTGCAACCCTACGAACTGCGGTGAGCCGCAGCCGCCAGCGCCGCCTTTGCCAGCACCGGCGCTTCTTTTGCCGGCGTACATTTCTCCGTGGACGCTTTGGCAGTATTCGTTGCCGTAATCTGATCTGCCGGCTTTGACGCTGCTCCCGCCTTGGAGAAAGCCCGGTCCACCATGGCATCAAACATTGGCATCAGCGACTCCGGCGCCACCGGGTGCGTCAACTCGCCCAGGCTAAGATCCCACCGCTGCGGCTGCAACAGCACCGGGGATCGCCGCTGTTCCGCCGCGGGAAGCAAGAAGTAGAACAGCCACATGGCTACGGCGAAATCATACGATGTCATGCTGGCAACGCTCAGCGCTGTCGAATTTACTTGTCCGCTCACCCGCAGCCCAAACACTGCCAGCTCCACCGCCGCAAAGATGCCAAACCCAAGAGCGATGCCGAAACTGCGGTGGCGCCGCGAAATTCCCAGATAGCGCGAGAACATCAGCAGGAACAGCACCAGCCCGCACTGCATCACCCGCACGCTGCGCTCCAGGCTCAGCAACCCCGCCATCAGCAATGGAAAACCGGCCTTCGTACTGCTCATGGCCGCCACCACGGCGATCAACATCACCACTAGACCCGCCCAGCGAAACAGCACCGAGGAAAAATCTTGCAGCGCGTGAAATGGCCGCAGCACGTCCGCAAAAACCTCGTCTATAACCTTAAAGCCAAATACCGCGCTGATTCCCGTGCTGATCCAATACAGGTAAAAGTAGTAGTCGTAGTGATTCCAGGCTGCGAACAATACTCCAAATACCACCAGCTCGACGATCAGATAGGCGAAGAAAATAGGATACGTGCGCAACAACTTCCGCCGCCAAATCGCTATCAGCAGCCCCACCTGCAACACCGGGTGGGCAACCCACAGCGGGTAGTACGCGGAATCGATTATTTGGCTCATCGCGTCTGCGCTCTTCGCTATTGGCCCCGGCAGCGTTGCCCTATTTTGCACATTTCCGACACGTTTTCCACAACCCTGAAAACAGCACCTTATGCCCTCCGCCCCTGAAGGTCAATGTACTCTGGTAACCATGCGGGAGTACCTTTACCAGCGAGGTACCTCTAACCGTAAGCTGCTGTAGGGAAAATATTTACGAGCGCCGTCTCGCTTGGGCTCAGGTAGGGTAACCACCGGGTAATGCACGCGATGGCTGGTTCTATAGCTCGGGTGCCGAGTGGATATAGGCCCTCATCAGCCGTACTTCGTCGTCTTTTTCGCTCAGATCGCGCAATAGCAGGTCCCGCAGCGACACGAATCCCATCAATTTCCCGCCCTCGCAGATGGGCAAATGGCGGAAGCCGTGCTCCCGCATCAGCAGCAGGCAGTGCTCCAGGTCAGCGGTGGGGCTCACCGATAACGGCTCGCGGGTCATCACCTCGCCCACCTTTGTCCTCTCCGGATCGCGCCCCTCCACCACCATCCGCCGCATCAGGTCGCGCTCGGAGAACACGCCCGCAAGCCTGCCCTCGCGCACCACCGGTACCGCGCCGATATTGTGCTCCACCATCGTGCGCGACACTTGCATCACGCTATCGTTCACGTCGGCAACACACAGCTCCTGGTTCTTCACCAGGTCATAGATCGAGCACATATCGCGCCTCCCACGAGTGCTGCCGCTCAGCCCCAACCGCGGCAGAGTATATGCCGAAACCACAGAGGCGGGAAAGAGGTACCCAGGTTGCCTGCTATCTATAACTGCTAACTGCCGATAAACAGCACGTACCCCCGTGCCCACAGCGCCGTGGGAATCGTGCCCCGGGCCCGCGCCGTCAGAATCACGTCGAAGTCATTGCTGGGCGGCAACTTGTCCAACACCGAACCTTGCGTATTCGGCTCCACCATCGCCAGGTAGGTAAGAAAGCGGTAAACATCCGGTCCACCCTGGTACCCCGGCGCCACAAACGACAACTGGCTGTTCTCGCCCGCGAAGTGCCACACCAGTGACGCCGCCAGCGATACTGCCCGCTCGTAGGCCGCCTCCGCAACCGCTCCCGGCCCCGGATTGTCGAACACTATCCGCAGCTTGCGCTCATCCTCGCGGGTGAATTCCCGCACCAGCAGCGACCCTGCCTTGGCGCTCGCCTTCCAGTCCACGTGCCGTGCTGAATCTTCCGGAGCGTACTCCCGGATGCGGTACAGGTCGTAACCCCGCCCCCGCAGGAAGGCTTCCAACTCCCCGGTAATCAGCGGCAACACTTGGAAAAGTTCGTCGGTGGGCTCAATCTTTGGAAACACCACCACCTGCCGCTGCAGCGCCACTCGCCGCGTCTTGCGCAAAAAAGAGAAGGGGAACTGCGTGCGCAGGCCGAAGCTGTCCTGCTGCACCAGCCCGCGCCGCTGGAAACATATCTCCACGTCGGCGGTCAGCGAGCTTCTGGCAGCAAGATAAGGGAAGTACACCGGCCCGCTCAACAGATTCTGGCTCTCGTGCTCTTCCTCCAGCCGGAACACCCGGTCGGGCAAATGAAACCACTGCTGCTGGGGCGGCCGGTTGAAGGGAAAACCAAAGGTCGCCGGGCGCCATTCCCAATGCGGTCTTTTCCGCCGCCGCCGGGGCGGCACCACGCTCACGGAAAACGAGGGCAGCAGCCGTTGCCGGTTGTGCAGCACCAGCCGCGCCAGCAGCGGATGCCCGGCAAACACATGGTCGGGCGTGTGCACGTCCAGTTCCAGCCCGTGCAGCACCAACGCCGAGGCCAGCCCCGACACCACAATGGCGGCCAGCATCGCCGCCACCACAATCCACAGCAGGTTGTTGCCCGTATTCAGCCCCGCCAGCCCCAGCACCAGCGTGATCCCAATGTAAATCAGCCCGGTGCGCGTTACCTCGTAGTCGAAGGCGTCCCGCACCCGCCCCGCAGCCACGCGCCGCGCCAGGTAGGGAACCGTGCTCAGGCCCACCAGCCCCGCCAGCAGCAAAGCCGCGCTGGCCAGCACCGCGGTGGCGGCCACGTTGCCGTCTTCCCGCGCCAGCGTGGAGCCCAGCGCCGCCGCGAACGCCAGGCCCAGCCCCAGAATCGCCACCAGAAAGCGCGCCCACACTTCCGGCATTCCCAGATGCAGCAGCGCGGCCAGGCTGCGCTCTTTGCGCGTTGCAGGAACTTCCGGCATGGATCTTTACCGTCGAGAGTAGCACGTGGAGCAACTGGCAGCGCCCGCATTTGGCCGGCGGTCGCGAGCCATTCAATGCGGCGCGTGCCCGAATATGCGCCGCATCCAGGCGGCCGCCCGTGCCTGCGCCAAATCCGCCTTGCCCGCAATGCCCGGAAAGCGCTGCCGCAGTTTCTGCAGCAGCTTGTGCGCCCACACGTATTCGCTGGAGAGGATCACCAGCCCGATCAGCAGAAACAGAATACCCTGCAGCACCGGCAGGAACAGCCCCGCAATGCCCAGCAGGACGAATCCCCAACCCAGCAGCAATACCCCTATTCGCTTCGCGGCAGTACGCATGAATGCAGCAATGCTATACGATCACTCCGCCGGGGTCTGTGACTGCCGTGCCCGCCAGATCACTGCCGCCACAATCAGCGCCACGATAATGGCGATCACCATATCCGCGTCGCCCACCCAGCGCACCAGCCGGTTCCAGTGGCTCCCGAACAGGTAGCCGGCGGAAGCCACCGCCGCCACCCAGGCCGCTGCTCCCAGAAAATTGAACAGTACAAACTTCTTCCAATTCATGCGCAGCACCCCCGCCAGCGGGCCGGTAATAATGCGCATGCCAAATACGAAACGGGCGAAGAAAACCGTCACCGCCCCGTGTTTCTTGAACAGGCGCTCGCCCTGCGCAATGTGAGACGGGGAAATGTGAAAGAACCGCCGGTATTTTTCCAGCAGGGGGCGTCCGCCGTAGTGGCCGATGGCGTAGCCCACGTTGTCGCCGAACGTAGCCGCCGCCACTCCCACCGCAATTACCCAGGGCAGGCGGAAATGATGCTGGGAAAAGGTGAGAAATCCCGCCAGCAGCAGCACCGTTTCCCCCGGCACCGGCACGCCCGCGTTTTCCAGCAACAGCACCAGCGCCACCGTCCAGTAGCCATGCCGTCCGAAATACCCTTGCAGCAGTTGCAGGATGTGCGCGCTCATGCCGGGCTGCTATAGCTTCTCACACCTCCTGCTAACCCCGCAGCGGGCGGTTGAAACATGCCCGCCGCTTCACCGGCGGGGTCCTTGCCGTCCAGCATCACAGTCCGGTCAGGAGGGCCGAATTCTATTTACTTCACACTCTGGTATGAAGAAGACGGCCTTCCGGCCGTCCTTAACTCGCAAAAATATGGAGAATCGCGGCTGAATGAATCAGGGCTTCGCTGGCTGGTTGCTTGCTGCTGGAAAAGAAGCCGCCCGGGTGATCTTTCTACTGCCCGAGCATCCCTCTTTTCAGATCCGCGTTGGGCGGCTTCGGCCCCAGCCACACCGAGAAAAGCACCGGGGCAAACTCCGGAGCGGCGATGGTCAGCTTTTCCTTATCATTGATGGCAAGGGTCGTCCCTGTGCCGGGGACGTAAGTGAAGACCATTTGGTCGCCTTCCTTGACGGGTTCGAGCGCGCCCAGCAACCGGTCAATATCGGCTTTCATGCTTTTGCTCGCATCCGGGGCGTTGTTCTTGAAGGACTCGTCAAACGCATTTGCCATCTGGTCCTTGCTCGCGCCGCGCACAAAGTGCATCACGATCCGCTTGCGGGCATCCGCCTTGATGATCGCGCTCGCATCCGAGGACTTCTGTTCCAGGTAGAGCCCCGCCACGTAGACCTTTACCACGAACTTTTTTCGCATCCCCAGGCCGTTGAGCACTAACTTTGCCCCCCCGACCTGGACCGTGTCCGGCAAGGTCACGCCGGCCAGGGTGTCGGCGCGCAGATTGAAGGTTGATGCTACTACGAATAGAACAACGGCAAGCGACCTGGCATTTTTTTTCATGGAGAACCTCTCTCCCCTCAACCACGCTGCAGCTTCTGCTCCGCCCCCGCGAACTCGGCGGCTTCTGCGCGAGCGCCGCCCGCGATATTGTTGTATAAGGCCTCTATCTGTGGCCGATAGCGCTGTTCCACTGCCCGGCGCCGCATCTTCATCGAGGCGGTAAGCTGGCCGTCAGCAATGCTGAATTCGTCCGGCACCAGTACGAAATTTTTGATGGTTTCGTATTGCGCAAGATTGTTGTTGACCTGGGCCACAATCTCCTCGTACAAGGCTTGCACTTTCGGATCCTCGATCAGTTGCTGCCGGCTTCCAAAGCTCATTGCCCGGGCTCGCGCCCACTCTTCCAAGGCGGCAAACTCCGGCGCCAGCAGCGCCGAAGCAAATTTTCGGCCGTCCGCGAAAACCGCCGCGTACGCCACCATCGAGCTGCTGGTCAATCTGATTTCAATGGCCTGCGGGCTGATGAACTTGCCCCCGGAGGTTTTCTGCAAGTCTTTCTTTCGATCGGTGATAGCTAAGAACCCATCAGCATCCAGCTGGCCGATGTCCCCAGTCTTGAACCAGCCATCATCAAAGGCGTTCGCAGTCTCTTCCGGCTTATTCCAATACCCTTTGAACACCGAAGGACCCCGGACCAGGATTTCTCCATCGGAAGCGATCTTGCACTCCAGGTTCGACAATAACCTGCCGACGCTCCCCA
>DASVBI010000067.1:0-4849 GCA_036375915.1 Terriglobales bacterium
GACGTGCTCATCACCCGCAAGAACGGCAGCACGGTGGAAGGCTATGTTTTCGACCGCCGCAGCGGCCGCACTCTGCAGGATTCCGTAGTCCGCGTGCTGCCTAAGAATGGCGGCGGCAAAGTTTCCGTTCCTTATGACGACATCGCCGCCCTGGCTTTTACCGGCCGGGACATGGCGGCCGGCAAGAGCTGGGAAACCTGGGTGCGCCAGTACTGGGAAAAGCGCCAGGCCGGCGAGCATATTTCGCTGCACCCGGAAGAGCTGGAATAGCGCCTCGCACCCCATGAAGGCGTTTGTGACAGGAGCTACGGGGTTTGTCGGCAGTCACGTAGCGCGTTTTCTGGCCGGCCAGGGGGCTGAGCTTCGCCTTCTAGTCCGCCCCACGAGTCTCACGGCCAATCTGGAAGGCATAGCGGCAGAGCGAGTCACGGGCGACTTGCGCGAAGCGGAGTCGTTGCGCAAGGCCATGGCGGGCTGCGAGGCGGTGTTTCACGTGGCCGCTGACTACCGGCTGTGGACGCGCGAACCCCATGAGATGTACCGCTCCAACGTCGAGGGAACCCGGAACATCATCCAGCTCGCGCAACAAAGTGGTGTTCGGCGCGTTATTTACACCAGCAGCGTCGCCACCATGGGCTTTACCTCCAACGGCCACCTGGCGGATGAAAACTCACCCGTTGGACTGGGGGACATGATCGGCCACTACAAGCGCTCCAAGTTTCAGGCCGAGCAGATTGCTCTGGAGGCTGGGCGCAGTGGGGCGGATGTGGTGGTGGTGAATCCGACTACCCCGGTGGGAGAACGGGACATTAAGCCTACCCCCACAGGACGGATCATCGTGGACTTTTTGAAACGCAAGTTTCCGGCTTACGTGGATACGGGTTTGAATCTGGTGGATGTGGCGGAAGTGGCGCGCGGACACGTTGCGGCCCTGGAAAAAGGGCAGCGCGGAGAGCGCTACATCCTGGGCGGGGAGAACCTGACCCTGAAGCAGATTCTGGATAAGCTGGCCGCCATCACCGGGCTGGCTTCGCCCAGGGTGAAGCTGCCCTACGCGGTGGCGCTGGCGACGGGCGTTCTAGACACGGCGGTTACCGGCCTGCTGTTGCGGCGCGAGCCGCGAGTTACGGTGGACGCGGTGCGCATGGGACGGAAGAAGATGTTCGTATCCTCAGCCAAGGCGGAACGCGAACTGGGCTGGAAGATCGTGCCCGTGGAGGATGCCTTGCGCCGGGCGGTGGAGTGGTTCCGGAGTCACGGTTACGTGGCTAGCTAGCTGCCCTGGCTTTCCGGCGGGTGTGCTAGTCAGCCAGAGAGCCAGATAGCTAGCCAGCTGGTCTTATGCCCAAGGTAGCCATCATTGCCGCGTTGGAGCGCGAAGTTGCCGGCGCCATTAAGAACTGGCGGGCCCGCAAGCGCGAATATGGCGGCTCGCGCTACAAGGTCTATGAGAATCAGCGCGCGGTTTTGGTTTGCGCCGGCATCGGAGCGGAGCCGGCGCGGCGGGCTTGCGAAGCTGTGATCAGGATGTATCAGCCTTCTCTGATTGTCTCCGTCGGTCTGGCGGGAGGCTTGGATGCCAGTGCCCAGGTGGGGAGTCTGGTGATTCCCAACCGGATCATAGACGCGAGCGACGGCAGCGTGCTGGAAATGGCTGAAGGCCAGGGCACGCTGGTGAGTTGGAATTCGGTGGCCAACGTGGAGCAGAAGGCAAAGCTGGCCCAAGCTTATGGAGCGAGGGCGGTGGACATGGAGGCGGCGGCGGTGGCGCGCGGGGCGGTGGCGCGCAAAGTGGGCTTTATGGCGGTGAAGGCCATCTCTGATGCTTATGACTTCGAGTTTCCGGGCCTGGAGCGGTTCATCGCGCCGGATGGCCGTTTTCGGTCCGGGGGGCTGCTGATGTTTGCCGCCGTTCGGCCCTGGCTTTGGAGGAAGCTTTTGTACCTCAGGCGCAACAGCGAGCGTGCCGCCGACGCATTGTGCGCCTGGCTGGAATGGTACAACCAGCCAGCTTCCAACGTCGGAGTAGGCGAGGCCGACCTTCATCCCATGGGAACGGGACGACACTGATGGCAGTAGCGGGCCAATTTACCGTGAAGCAGGGGCGGGAAGCGATTCCCGTCACCATGCGGGCGGCCGTCTACCACGGCAAGGAAGACGTGCGGCTGGAGACGGTGCCGGTGCCCGAAATCGGAGCCGGAGAGCTGCTCATCCGGGTGCACACCTGCGGCATCTGTGGCACGGATCTGAAGAAGATTGCCACCGGCTCCCATTCCGCGCCCCGCATCTTTGGCCACGAAACCTCGGGTGTAGTGGCGGCCGTAGGCGCGGGCGTCACCAGCTTTGAGATTGGGGACCGGGTGATGGCGTTTCACCATATCCCCTGCGGAGAGTGCTACTACTGCCGTCACAAGGTGTTTGCCCAGTGTCCGGTGTACAAGAAAGTGGGCTGTACGGCGGGCTATGAGCCCAGCGGCGGCGGATTTTCTGAGTATGTCCGGGTCATGGATTGGATCGTGCAGCGGGGAGTCGTGCGTATCCCCGGCGAGGTCTCGTTTGAGCAGGCCTGTTTTGTTGAGCCAGTGAACACGTGCCAAAAAGGAATTGAAACTCTGCACCTGCAAGCAGGTGAAACGGTGGTGGTTATCGGACAAGGGCCCATCGGCATCATTTTGGGGTCATTGGCCAAAAGGGCAGGGGCAAGGGTAATAACTACCGATTTGTTTCCCCAGAGGCTTAAAATATCTAAGATATTCGGCCTACAGGAAACGGTAAACGCTTCGCAGACCGATCTGGTTTCGCGAGTGCGCGAACTCACCGAGGGGCGTGGGGCCGACGCAGTCATCCTGGCAGTAGGAGGCAACAAGCTGATTCGGTCTGCCATGGACGCCTGTCGTCCGGGCGGGCGGGTGCTTTTGTTCGCGCAGACAGTGCATGGGGAGGCTGTGATTGACCCCGCCGCGGTCTGCGTGGACGAGAAAGCATTGCTGGGCTCGTATAGCGCTTCTGTGGATCTGCAGGAGGAATCGGTGCGCTTTGTTTTCAGCCGGGAAATGAACCTGGAAGGGCTGATCAGCCACCGCTTCTCCCTGGAACAGAGCCTGGAAGCCCTTAATTTAGCTGCCCATCCGCAAGCGGATTCGCTGAAGATCGTCATTCAGCCGGGCAGCGCATGGGAAGGACACTGAGAGTGAACGGTAAGATGACAGCGGCGGTCCTCTACGGTAAAGAGGACGTCAAAATTGAACAAGTCCCCATTCCCCGGGTGGGGGAAGGCGAGGTGCTGATTAAGGTGCAGGTGGCGCTCACCTGCGGCACTGATCTGAAGGTTTATCAGCGCGGTTACCACGCGCGCATGATCGTTCCCCCGGCGCTGTTTGGCCACGAATTGGCGGGTGTAATCGAGCAAGTGGGGCCGGGCGTGAAGTGGTTTCGCAAGGGCATGCGGGTGGTAGCCTTGAACTCCGCGCCCTGCCAGGCCTGCTTCTATTGCTCCAAGCACCAGGAAAACCTGTGCGAGGACCTGCTGTTCAACAATGGCGCCTACGCCGAGTACATTCGCATTCCGCGGCGCATCGTGGAGTCCAACATGCTGGCCATGCCGCCGGGAGTGAGCTTCGAAGAGGCCGCCATGACCGAGCCGCTGGCCTGCGTGCTGCGCGGCCTGCATGAAACCAATCCCGAAATCGGAGACACGGTTACGGTAATCGGCGGCGGGCCCATCGGCATGATGTTCGTGCAGGTGGCGCGCCTGACCGGCTGCAACGTGATATCGGTGGTCAAGCGCGACTCGCAGGTGCAGGCGGCCAAGCGCATGGGGGCCAACGACGTGGTGCAGATCACCAAGGTAGCCGATGCGGTGGACGCGGTGCGCGTGCTCACGCGCGAGAAGCGCGGGTCCGACATCGTAATCGAAGCCGTAGGCCGGCCTCAGGCGTGGGAGTGGGCGGTGGAAATGGTGCGCAAGGGCGGCACGGTGAACTTCTTCGGCGGCTGCGCCGGCGGCACCAAGGTGCAGTTGGACACCAACCGGCTGCACTACTCCGAGATCACGCTGAAGGCCACGTTCCATCACACGCCGGAGACGGTGCGGCGGGCCTTTGCCCTGATCGCGGAACGCAAAATCCGGGGCAACGATTACATTACCGGGGAGGCGCCGCTTTCTCGTTTGCAGCAGGTGCTGCACCACATGCTGAACCGCAATGGCGACATCAAGACCGCCATCATCCCCGGGCACTAAGGCGCAATTGACGACTGGGGACCGCAGCTTTATGCCATCCATAGCCAGCCACGGCTCCCAGTCTCTCGCCGCCAGCGACGCTCCCGGCTGGCGGGCGCTGCCCCCGGAATACGCCATTCCCTCGGTGGCGCCATCCCTGCAAGAAGCGCTGGCTTATTGCAAGCGTCTGGCGCGCAGCCACTACGAGAATTTCTCCGTCGCCACCTGGTTTCTGCCTAAGCGCCTGCGTCCGCACTTCTACAGCATTTACGCGTACTGCCGAATTTCCGACGACCTGGGCGACGAGGTGGCCAGGGCGGAAGATGCTCTGCAACTGCTGGATGAGTGGGAAGCTGAGCTCAATGCCACTTACCTCAGCCTGGTTGAAGCGGCGGCGCCTGATATTCGCAAAAATGTGGAAGAGTTGCGTCCGGAGCCGAAGCCGCGTAACCCGCTGGCCCCGCGCCACCCCGTGTTCATAGCTTTGCGGGAAACCATTCGCGCCTGCGATATTCCCCGCCAGCCGTTTGCCGACCTGCTGACGGCTTTCCGCCAGGACCAGCGCGTCAGCCGCTATGAGAGTTTCAAGGATGTGCTGGGCTACTGCCATTACTCCGCCAATCCGGTGGG
>DASVBI010000531.1:0-5449 GCA_036375915.1 Terriglobales bacterium
CGGGAGATCAGGGCTACGCAGATTTCATCGGACCCAACCGGCGTGACGTAGGCCTGGCGGTTCTCGCCCCAGTAAATTTCCACGAACTCCGACCAGGGCTGGATTTGAAAATGCTGCCGCAACCCGATGCGCCGTTCGTAGTCGCGCCCCGGGGTCAGCCCCGCCCAGTTGCGTACTCGCGAGTTCTGGCCGTCGGCGCCCACGATCCAGCGGCAATGCAGAGTCTCCCCATTCACCTCGACCTGGCCGTCCTTCACATTGGAAACACGCGCTCCCCACAGCAGGCTAATACCCAGCGCGGCGGCCCGTTCCGCCATCAGGCCGTGCAGGAGGGTGCGGCGAATCCCGAGGCCAGCGCCGCAAGGGAAGTCAGCTTCCACCAGGGCTTCGCGGCCGACAAAGCGAATGCCGCGGAAGCGCCCCGTGTCGCAGCCCTCCAGCGAGACGCCTAATTCTGCCAGAGCTTGTAGTGAATCGGGCATCAGGCCTTCGCCGCAGGCCTTGTCAATGGGCGGTTGGGCGCAGTCGGCAACTGCGACCCGAAGTCCCTGCCGGGCGGCTGAAAGGGCCGCCGCCAATCCCGCCGGACCGCCACCGATCACGATTACATCCAGGCTCCTATTCATCATTGCCAGCGCAACAGAACCAGTTCCGAACAGAAACCCGGCCCCATGGCGGCAAGGAGGCTATAGGTGCCGGGCGCTCCTCGCCGCCGGCAGAGGAAGTCCTGCAGAACCAGCAGGACGGAGGCAGAAGACAAGTTGCCCACCTTCCGCAGGCACTCCCAGGAGGCGTCAAGTGCGCCGGCAGGCAGTTCCAGCGTCCGCGCCACGGCTTCCAGAATATTGGGCCCGCCAGTGTGGATGATCCAGCTGGCGACGTGGTTGCGCCTGAGCCCGTGCTCGCCCAGGAACGCGTCCACATCAGCGCGCAGATGACGCTCCACCATCGCCGGTACCTCGCGTGACAGCACAATGTGGAAGCCACGCTCAGAAATGTCCCAGCCCATCACGTCTTCGGTGTTGGGGTAGAACACAGAGCGGGTGGCGACCACCTGCGGCCCGGAAAACTCTGTGTCGGAACCGGCGACGACCACCGCCGCCGCCCCATCGCCAAAGAGGCCGGTAGCGATCAGGTTGGCGGTGGAAAGGTCATCTCGCTGCCAGGTCAGCGAACACAACTCCACCGCCAGCACCACGGCTACTTCATTGGGGAAACCGCGCACATAATCGGCGGCACGGGAAATGCCGGCAGCGCCGGCTACGCACCCCAACCCGAACAGCGGCATGCGCTTGAGGTGAGGTGAGAGTCCGATGCGGTTAATCAGCTTGGCATCAATTGAGGGGCTGGAAATCCCGGTCACGGAAGTGAAGTAGAGAGCGCCGATATCGCGTGGACGCAATCCCAGCGGAGTGATAGCGCGGCAAATCGCCGCCGCGCCCAGCCGCTCCGCTTCCTCGATCCACAGCGAGTTGGCTTTGCCCCAGGTGTCAATTTCCGCGTACGACTCCAAGGGAAGCGCTAAATGACGCCTCTCCACTCCGGTGCGGGAATGCAGGCGTTGCAGTAAACGCGGATGTTTCGCCTGCCGGCCCCAGAACTGTTCCAGAGTCGCGGTAATGGCTTGCTGATCGTAAACGTGATTGGGAAGAGCACTGGCCGCGCCGACTATTCTCATGAAATCCTGCCGGACCGCTCCGGGAAATGCTGCGGTGAGATATTATCAAGTTAGTAAATACAGGCGCCGACATAAAGTTGCCTCGCGTCCTCGATTTGCCCAATAAATAGGCGGTCACATCCGCTCATGGCGGGGACAGGGACAGGTCCTGCCTGCAGACATTCACGATGGACTGAATGGCTGAGAGCTTGGCGGGGTCGCTCAGGCGGCTGTGCAGGACGTCCTCGATATCGGCCATCCAGCCGTTGATGGCCGCGTCAATTCCCGCCGCCATCTCCTGCGCGACTATCGCGATAAGCTCTTTTTCTGCAGCCAGCATGCCAGCCACCTCGAAGGGTAGAGTTGTTGGTGCCGTCATCAATGTCACCTCGCGCGAACGGGTAAGCCACCGTGGCGCGGCGGGGTGGCTGGAAACGGGGCCTGCGGCTGGTCTCTCCCTGAACCCTGCAGTCCGCAGGCCCCGAGGCATCGCTATCCCGTTCGGGGTTGACATTAGTCTTAGATAGTTAAGACTCAAAGTCAAGTCAAATCTTAAAAGATTAAGATTGTGGCTGATTTACAAGCCCTGTTTTCGCAAAGGAGGGATGGCCTTTAGTGACCGTTGTGGCTGCGACCTTCGCGGCCCATCTCCTCGCGCCCGATCTGGGCCAGTCCTGCGGCCACGCGCTGCACCACACTGGCAACCGAAATGTGCGCACGGGGCAGAGGCCTGGTGTCTGACCACTCGGGGGCGTGGTCGTCGGTGGCCGGCCCACTGACCACGGGGTCAAAATCATTGGACTGCGGACCGAATTCCGAGTTCGACATAGCGATCATGGCGGGTGGTCTGGGCTGACGGGCCGCGGGAGCCAGCACTAATGCCGGCGGAGATTGGGTCACAACCAAAGACGGAATAGCCACTGCCTGTTTGGCAAGAGCGCGCCTCCGGCTCCCGGATCGGGCGGCCCTCAACGGTCGCGGTGATGGGGCAATGTTTGCTGCCTCCTGAGCCGCCGCAAACTGCGGCGTTACGGTAAATTCCGCTGCGATGCCGAACATGGGCCACAGCAAGCCAAATAAGGCGAGCAGGGCCAGGCTGAAGGTATGGCGCAGTCCGGTACGCCACCAGGAACGCTGCGGGCGATAGCTCAGCACGGCCCGCACCCGCATGCCTAAAATCGAAGCGGAAGCGGCGAAGTCAATGCCCATGGATCTGCCCGGCTGCAGCATACGGAGGCGGGCGAAACGGGTAAGGGACTGGGCGTAATCGGCGCGATGCTCAGGGCGGCCGCTGACCACAGCTACGTCGCAGGCCAGTTCCCGCTGCACGCGCATGTGCTGGCGTGCCCGCCACACGGTGGGGTGGAAGAACAGCAGGCAGCGTACCAGGTCGCTCACAGCCGCCCACAAGTAGTCTCGCCGAGCCACGTGGATCAGTTCGTGATAAAGCACGTCAGCCAGTTGGGAGTTGTCGTTAAAGTCCTCGCAGATTTCAGGGAGCAGGATTCGCGGGTTCAGCCATCCCGCCGTGGCCGGAGAACTCAGTCGCCGCAAGATCAGCAGCCGGCAACGGCGCACGCCGAAGTCGTGGCACATCTGCGCAAAAAGCAGCGCCAGATCGCGCGAAGGCTCGACCGCATGACGCAGCGCCCGCCGCAGCACCAGATGCTGCCACAGCATGTTGGCCAGCAACAGAAGCACTCCCAGCAGGTAAGCGGCCGCCATGATGGGCGCCACCAGCGCCAGAGCCGGCGCCCAGGTTGCCGGAAAGAGCAGCGTGTGCGGAGCCACGGCGGCTTGGTGTAACGGCAGGGTTCCAACAGCTCTGCTCACCGACAGCCGCACCGGAGAAGGAAGCACCATCCCGGCCCAATATCCGGCGGCGCCCAGAAGGAAACACAGCCACACCAGAAAGCGACGGCGTGGGCTTGGGGACAAGCGGCTCAGCAGCCAGCACACGGCGTAAGCCGCAGCCACCCGCAGGAAATAGCTGGCCAAAACACCGGCGAAATAGGGGAAGGAGTCAAACATAGCAGGCTCCGGCGGCAGCCGCTTCCGCCGCCTCTAGCTGGAGGATTCCCGCTTCTGCTGGCGGTAGTTCCTGATTAGAGCTTCCAGTTCGTCCAGTTCGGTTTCCTCCACCGGCCCGGCCTCCAGCAGGTTAACCAGCAGTTCGGCGGGCGAGCCCCCGAAGTTCTGCTCCATCAGCGTGCGCACCGATAGGTGGCCCACCTCATCCCGGGTCACCCGTGGCTCGAACACAAAAACCCGTCCGCGGCTGGCATGCCTGGCCAGACCCTTTTGCTCCATGATGCGCAATAAAGTCTGCACCGTCTTGTAGTTGGGCTTGGGGGTGGAATCGGAGTGGTTTACCACCTCCTCCACCGTGGCTTGGCCCAGCTGCCACAAGACCTGCAGGATGCGAAGTTCGGCCCGCGTAGGCAAAACTGTCTTGCGCCTGGCGGTCATGAGTTAGCAACCATAGTGAGATGCCTGCCGTTCCCGGGAGGAATAGGTTGATTTTGTATCTTAAGCTGTTAAGACTAAAAGTCAACCTGTTTTTCGCAGCCCAGCCAGGGGGCGAGGACGAGGGACCGGCAAATGCCAGCGCGGGTTTGCATTGCCAACTCATCAACTGTTCACTTGCAGATCAATGCGGAGGGTTTTCCAACTGCGCCAACTCCTGGGTGTAAAGGTGGTTGCTGGGAAACTCCTGCGCCAGGCCTTGCAGCAAGGCGCGCGCCTGGTCGCGGTGGTTTTCGCGCAGCGCGGCCACCGCCAGCAAGAGCCGGGCATAGGGAAGCAGGTAATGCCCCTTGTCGGCGACCACCTGGAGTTTTTGCAGGCCGTCGGCTTTATTGGTCTCCGCTCCGCCCAGGCGCAGCAGCCAGCGGACCGGCGCAGGCTTTTGGCTGAGCAGGTAATTTTCCACGCCAATGGCCAGGTAGGCGTCGTAGTAAGCCGGGTCCCGTGCCAGCAGCTGCTCGGCGATAACACGGCCCTGTTTCATGTAGCCCAGGCCGGCCAGGTAACGTTTCTCAATCAGAGCACTGTAATCGCCGCGTAACCCCAGGCGGAGGGCCTTGGCAAAAAGCGCGTTGGCATCCTGCGGGTTGCGCTGCAGCGCCGCGTCAGCGAGTTGCTGGGTTTTCTCCAACTGGGCATCGAAGTTTTTCCGCACCGCCGGGTCGGGAGTCAACCTGGGCTGGCCGGCCAGCTTGTTATCGTTGGTGAAAAACTCGAACTCCAGCACGTGCAGGCGGTTAAATTCGGAAAACAGGTAGGCGGCCGCGTCGGATGCCGGGCCCAGCGGGTCCTGCGGGTGCTCGTGCTCCCACGCAGCGAAATCCTGGTGAGCTTGGCCGAACTGCAGGTTGTACATGTCGCGGTAGCCGGTGTCCAGCAGAGAGGACGCAGTGAGGCCGGTGGCGTGGGCGCACGCGGTCGCTAACGCGCACACCAGCGCCAGCAAGATGAGCGCGTTCGAAATATATCCTTGCCTGAACATCAGACTCCCATCGCTCGCCGGGCCAGGCCCAGCGCATGCGACCAGAAGGCGCTCGAGCTGTGCACGGTCTCTATTACGTCGCGAACCGCGGCCACGAACTCCTCCACCTGTATTTCGCTGACCACCAGCGGCGGGGCTACCTTCAGGACCATGAAATTGTTCCCGCAAATCTGGGTCAGCATCTGCTTGTCATGGAACAGGCGCATGACCAGCATCTGCCCGAACAGTCCGTTATGGACCCCGCGGAAAGCCGCAAACGCGGCGCGCAGGCGCAGTTGCTTCGG
>DASVBI010000468.1:0-6803 GCA_036375915.1 Terriglobales bacterium
CGCCGGCGGACGCCTACCTGTTCGACATTGACGGCACCCTGCTCAATTCGCGCGACGGCGTGCACTACAACGCGTTTCATGCCGCCGTGCGCGAGGTCTACGGCATTGATTACAGAATTGACGGCGTACCCGTGCACGGCAACACCGACTTGGGCATTCTGCGGGCGGTGGCGCGGCGGGCCGGGCTTTCCGATGCGGAGTTTGCAGGCAAATTGGCGGCAGCCATCGAGTGCATGTGCGCGGAAGCCAGTCGCAACGCCGCCGGCATGGCCCCCCAGCTTTGCCCTTCCATCCGCGAACTGCTCACAGCTCTGCGCGCGGCCAGCAAACTGCTGGGAGTGGTCTCCGGCAACCTGGAGCCTATCGGCTGGTTGAAGTTGGAGGCCGCCGGGGTGAAGAAATTTTTTGCCTTCGGTTCGTTCAGCGGCCGGCGCGAACTGCGCCGCGAGATCTTCGCCCACGGCCTGGAAGAGGTTCGGCGGCGGCTGGGCGGGAGCGCCCGGGCGTGCTTCGTGGGCGATACCCCGGCTGATATCGAGGCCGCCCGCCTGGTGGGCAGCCCTATCCTGGCAGTGGCAACTGGAATTTTCACCCGCGCCGATCTGCAGGCCCATGCGCCGGATGCCTGCGTGGCCTGCTGCAGCGACCTGCTGGAAGCGTTTGAGGATTGAAGATTTACGATTGACGATTGCGCTTGGGGACCCTTATACGGTTGACTCCCGGTTTCTACGGAGCACCCCCGCAAAACTTCGCTTTTCTCAAAAGTGAAGGAACTCGAGTGCGCGATGTTCAACCGCTCACGACTGACTACTCGCCTTTTTCCGGTTTCAGCAGGATCAGCGCGGGCACATTCTGCTGCCGCACCAGGTCGTTGTAACCCTTCACTTCGCTGGCCACGATGTTCTTCCAGTTTGCCAGTTGCTCATCCACCTTCCGGCTGAGCATGTCGAATACTTCGTAGGACTGCTGTGTGGGAGCGGAGGCGGCGCTGCCCACCACCCCGCCCAGAGCGGACAGCTGGTTGTTCAGGCGGATGGGGAAGTTGAGCACGTCCTGGCTGCTCTTGGCCTTGGTCTGGATGAGCGCTTCCTCGACCGTGGTCATCTTCTTGTCCAGAGCCTCGCCGGCCTCAGCGATGGCCTTCTGGCGCGGGTCGTCCTTCAGGCGCTTGTTAATATCGTTGATCTGGGCGCGCAGGTCGCGAATCTGGTTGATGGTTTCGTCGGTCTCGCTCAGCTTGTCGCGAATTTTCATCAACAGGTCAAACTGCTTCTGCAGGTCGGCCTGCGTGACTTTGAGGCGCGGGTCAGGCTTGATTTCCAGGGGAGCGGTGTAGCTCTTCCCCAGCACGGTAAGCCGCGCCTGATAATGTCCAGGCATGGCCACGGGCCCGCGCGTGCTGCCGCCCCAGAGCGGAGCGTGCGCCACCTTGGTCGCGCCTTCATAGCGCAAATCCCACACGAAGCGGTTCAGGCCGGCTTCGGTGGTAAGCTTGGGCGTCTTGTGCTCGCGGCTGTAGGGCTCATCCGGACCCTGCTGCTCCTCTTCCTGGGGCGGAAACTTGCGAATCACCTTGCCGGAAGCATCCAGAATCTCCAGCGTGATCTTGGGCGCGGACTTTTCCGGCGAAGCAGTTCCCTGCTGCTCTTCGTCGCTCTCCGCTTTCTTTTCCTCCTTGATGGCGTCTTTGAGCCAGTAATCAAGAACTGCGCCGCTGGCCGGGTTCTTGCCTACGTTGCTTTCCTCGAAGAAGGGCTGGCGAAAGATGGTGTGACCGGCAGGGGCGGGTGTGAACAGGTGCGCGTCCTGCTGGGCAACCGCATCGCTGTACTGCTCGAGCGGAGTGATGTCGTCGAGCACCCAGAAACTGCGGCCATGGGTGGCGACCACCAGGTCGTCGTCCTTGATCTGCAGGTCGTTCACCGGTGCAGGCGGCAGGTTCAGCTGCAACGGCTGCCAGTTGGCGCCATCGTCAAAGGAGACGTACATGCCCTTCTCGGTGCCGGCAAAAAGCAGACCGGGACGGTGCGGGTCCACGCGCACAGCGTGCACGTAATCGTCGGCGGGAATGCCGCTCACCAGCATGGTCCAGCTCTTGCCGAAGTTGGCGGTCTTGAAGATGTAAGGCGCGAAATCATCCATCTTGTGCCGTTCCACCGCCATGTAGGCGGTGCCGGGGTCACGCGGCGAAGCTTCAATCATGCTCACCGTGCCCCACTCCGGCATGGCTTTGGGGGTGACGTTTTCCCAGTGCTGGCCGCCGTCGCGGGTCAGGTGCGCCAGGCCGTCATCGCTGCCCGCCCAGATCAGGTCCTTCTGCAGCGGCGATTCGACCACGGAAAAGATGGTGTCGTAAACCTCTACCCCGGTGTTGTCCTTGGTGATGGGCCCGCCTGAAGCCTGCTGTTTACTCTTGTCGTTGCGGGTAAGGTCGGGGCTGATGATGTTCCAGCTCATGCCGCCATCGGTGGTCTTGAACAGCACCTCGCCGGCGAAATACATGGTGTGGGGATCGTGGGGAGAAAAGACGATGGGCTCGGTCCACTGGAAACGATGCTTCAGGTCAGCCGCGGCCCAGCCGATGGGATTCACCGGCCAGGGATCCATGTTCTGCAATTCGCCGGTGCGGTGGTCGTAGCGGGTAATCTCGCCGCCGTAAGAGCCGGCGTAGACAATCTGCGGATCGGTGGGATCGGGAGCGATGTAACCGCTCTCTCCGCCGCCCACGTCGTACCAGTCGGGCCGGTCAATGACGCCGTCGGGGCTGGCGCTGGCAATGCCCACGGTGCTGTTGTCCTGCTGCGCTCCATAGATGTAGTAGGGAAAGCGGTTATCTGTCGTGACGTGGTAGAACTGCGCGGTGGGCTGATTATCTTCCGTGCTCCAGCTCTTGCCCCCGTCCACGGAGATGGTGGCTCCGCCGTCGTTGCCGTTGATGAGGCGACCGGGATTGCCGGGGTCAATCCACAGGCCGTGGTTATCGCCGTGGGGCGCGGGAATGCGGGCAAAAGTCTTGCCCCCATCGTGGGAGCGGTAAACGCCGGTATTGAGGATGTAAACCGTGTCTTCCGACTTGGGGTCGGCAAAGATGTGCGAGTAGTACCAGGCACGCTGGCGGAAGCGGTGGTCGTCGGTCATCAGGTGCCAGGTGTCGCCGCCGTCATCAGAGCGGTAGATGCCGCCCTTTTTGGCCTCGATGATGGCCCATACCCGGTTGGCATCGGCGCCGGAAACGGTCACCCCGATGCGGCCCAGGGGACCGTCAGGCAGGCCGTGGCCGGTCAGTTCTTTCCAGGTGGAGCCGCCGTCAGTGGAGCGGTAGAGCCCGCTGCCCGGACCGCCCGAGTCCATGCCCCAGGGCGTGCGCCGCGCTTGCCACAGGGCGGCGAAAAGCAGATTGGGATTGCTGGGAGCGAAAGTCACATCAATGCCGCCGGACTTCGTGTCCTTGTAGAGCACCTTCTGCCAGGTCTTGCCGCCATCCAGCGTGCGGAAGATGCCGCGCTCCTCGTTGTCGGCAAAGGGGTGCCCGAGCGCGGCCACAAACACCCGGTCCGGGTTCTTGGGATCAATGATGATGCGACCGATGGCGTGGCTGTCGTCCAGGCCCACTGACTTCCAGGTCTTGCCGGCGTCAATGGATTTGTAGACCCCGTTGCCGCCCACAATGTTGCCGCGGATGCAAGCTTCGCCGGTGCCGGCGTAAATCACGTTAGTATCGGATTCGGAAACCGCAATGGCGCCGATGGAGGGCGACATGTCCTTGGCCTTGTCGGTCAGCGGCACCCAGTTCAGGCCCCCATCCGTCGTCTTCCACACCCCGCCGGCGACCCCACCGAAATAATAGGTATTGGGCTCGCCGACTACGCCGGAGACCGCCACCACGCGGCCGCCGCGGAAAGGACCTACCAGCCGATACTGCAGCGCCTTCCACGGTCCCTTGGCTTCGCCCTCGGCCTGCTGGGCGGCGGCTGCGGCGGTCGTGCCTGGGGTTTCCGTCTGTTTCTCCTTGCGGGCGCGCCGAGATTTCTTAGCTCCCGGTTCTGAGGGCTGGTTGGACGCCTGTTCCTGGGCTGGGCATATGGTGGTCAAGAGAGCGATAAGCAGGATAAGTGTGGTGGTTCGCAAAGCCATGCCTCCGCGCGATGGTACGGAATGAAACCGGAAATCCTATGCTTTTGAGCCCGGGAATGCAAAAGCTGTAACCAGAAAAGCGATGAAAGACAAGGAGTTCGGCGCGCGGTTCCCGAATTTGAAACAGACGGAAATTCCGCTCGTACGGCGCCAATTTTCGTGCTATGGTGGGGTCGCTGTTGACCCAGGATGGTCTTCCCGGCGATGGGTACTCGCTTCCGTCTTCTCTTTCTCCTGCTCCTTGTATTTTTGCTGTCCACGGCGGCCACCGGCCAGTCCCAGACTGCGCCGGCCAAAAACAATGCGGCGCCGCCCAAGGCGGACAATTCCCAGCAGGCCATAATTCTGGAGCAAGCGGACAACCGTCTGGTGTTCCAGAATGACGGCACCGGAACCCGCGAGTCCAGAGAGCGCATCCGGGTGCAGTCGGAAGCCGGCGTGCACGCGCTGGCGGTACTTTCCTTCGCTTACAGCACCAGCAATGAAACCCTGGATGTTGACTACGTGCGGGTGCGCAAGCCCGATGGCACCGTCATCGCCACACCCGCATACAACATCCAGGACATGCCCGCCGACGTTACCCGCTCGGCTCCCATGTACAGCGACGTCCACGAAAAGCACGTGGCGGTGAGGGGACTGGGCGTGGGCGATGAACTGGAATACCTGCTTCGCTACCACGTCATAAAGCCGGAAGTCCCGGGGCAGTTCTGGTTTGAGCACACCTTCCCCAAGACAGTGATCGCCAAGGACGAACTGCTGCAGATCAGCGTGCCGCGCGAGAAGTACGTCAAGGTGAGCAGTCCGGAATTCAAGCCGGAAATCAACGACCAGGGGACCACGCGCGTTTACACCTGGAAAACTTCCAATCTGCAGGTGGAGGACAGCAGCGCGCAGGCGGGTAAGCTGGAAGCGCCGCAACCCTCGGTGCAGCTAACCACCTTTCACAGCTGGGATGAAATAGGGCGCTGGTACAGCCAGTTGCAGGCTCCGCAGGCGGGGGTCACGCCTGACATCCGCGCCAAGGCCGAAGAGTTAACCAAGGGGCTGACCAGCGACGATGCCAAAATTCACGCTATCTACAACTATGTTGCCACCCGGTTCCACTACATTTCTTTGTCCTTCGGAATCGGGCGCTACCAGCCCCATAGCGCCGAGGAGGTGCTGGGCAACGAATACGGCGACTGCAAGGATAAACACACTCTGCTCCAGGCCCTGTTGAAGGCCGCGGGATACGACGCCTACCCGGCGCTGATCAACAGCCGGCGAAAGCTCGACCCGGACGTGCCTTCGCCAGCCCAGTTCGACCATGTAATCACGGCCGTAGTCAGGGGTGGAACTCTGCAATGGCTGGACACCACCACGGAAGTGGCGCCCTTCGGCCTGCTGACGGCCAATCTGCGGGACAAGCAAGCCTTGCTGCTGCAGCCCGATAAGCCGGCGTCACTGGTCACAACTCCCGCCAATCCTCCATTCCCCACCGACGATGTTTTCACGGTAGATGCCAAGCTGTCCTCCGACGGCACTCTGACCGGCCACATCCAGCACACTTCGCGAGGCGACGTGGAGCTTATTTACCGCCTCGCTTTCCGCCAGGTGCCGGAAGCGCAATGGAAAACCCTGGTGCAGCGGATCTCCTATGCCAGTGGCTTCGGTGGCGAGGTAAGCGCCGTAACCGCTTCCACCCCCGAGGACACGACCAAGCCATTTCAGTATGCCTACGATTACACGCGGAAGGAGTACAGCGACTGGAAGGACGGGCGGATTACCCCGCCTATGCCGCCGTTTGGCGTCGAAGTACGTGGCGACGAAGATAAGAAGCCCACGGAACCGGTAAGGCTCGGTGCGCCAGGAAACATCGTACACCGCGCACGCATACAACTGCGCGGTGACCCACTCAACCTGCCGAGGGATGTTGATTTGACCACCGACTTCGCCGACTATCACTCCACTTACACCATTAAAGATGGCGTGCTGACCACGGAACGGCGGCTCGTTCTGAAAAAAGATAGGGTGCCGTTAGCGGAATGGGAAGCTTACCGCAAGTTTGGCAAACTCGTGGCCAACGACGAAGACACCTGGATTAATCTGAGCGGAGACAACAACACTGCCGAGTCCGCCCACAACTCACCCGCCGACCGCGCCTTCCTGCAAGGCTATGAAGCTCTGCAGAAACGCGACCTGACCACCGCCGGGGAAGATTTCCGTAGAGTCATTCAGTTGGATCCAAAGTACGCCTATGCCCATGGCAACCTGGGCCTTGTTTACCTGGCGCAAAATGACAACGAGGATGCATTCGAGGAACTGCGCAAGGAAGAAGAACTGCACCCGGAAAACGAGTTTGCATACCGGGCCTTCGCCTTCGCTCTCGTGCGCCTGCAGCGCAATGAAGAAGCCATGGAGCAGTGGCGCAAACTGCTGAAGGTGGACCCCAAGAACCGCGATGCGGCGCTCGGACTGGGCGGCATGCTGATTACCGCCAAAAAATACGGGGAGGCTGTCACTGTTCTGGAGGAAGCCGCCAAGCTGGCCCCCGACAGCCAGGCGCTCCAAAGCACCCTGGGATACGCGTACTTGAAAAACGGCCAATCTGACAAGGGAATTCCAGTGTTGGAGAAAGTCGCGCAGTCTGACTCCAAGCCCAACACCTTGAACAACATTGCATACGAACT
>DASVBI010000418.1:0-3565 GCA_036375915.1 Terriglobales bacterium
CTCGGGTTTTGGGCGTCACTGTTTCCAGGAGGAACATTCATGAGCCACGAAGACGCTTCCCATGCCGCTGCGGGCTCGGCCAGTGCCTGCTTAGGCTATGCTGCCGGCGCCTGGCCGGCGGTGGTTTCGCCCTGCTGCTCGGACCAGGCCAGTGACCGCCACCGGGAATGTACCCTGCCTGGCTGCACCTGCGCCTGCCACAATGCGCCGGCACGCTGATTCCTTGCCTGTGCCCGGCAAGAACCGTTGCAGGTCCCTGCCGCATCTCACAAGTTAGATATCAATCCTGGCAGTTGTACCTTGGAAGCAGAGAATTTCCTCAACCGAGTTCTGCTCGTCGCCGATAATCCCACCATCGGCGCCATCATCCGCGAACAACTGTCGAGCGCCGGCTATGATGTACACTGGGCGAGAAATCGGGTGGAAGCCGGCGTGCTCTGGCAACCCAGCTACTATGATGTAGTGTTGCTGGACCTCCGCCGAGACCCCGGCGAGGGCGAAGATTTGGCCCGCCGCATCAAGGCTACCGACCCGGCGCAGCGGATCATATTTCTCGACGGGAGGAAGGGCACGAAAGAAGCCGCCTGAACTTGGCCGCTTATTTAGCCGCCCCTTTATGCCCCTGGACGAAAGCAAGTTCTACCGGGCCACGGTTGTCGCGTGCAAGGAATTCGCCCCTGACCTGTGGGCCGCGCGCATCGCTCCTGGCGGCCCCTTCACCTTTACTCCCGGTCAGTACGCCACCCTGGGCGTACAAGGGCCGGCGCGCCTGGTTGAGCGCGCTTACTCCATTGTTTCTTCTCCTTACGAAGAGCAGCTAGAGTTTTTCTTTGAGCTGGTTCCTCCCGGCGAACTCACTCCCCTGCTCCACACCCTGAAGCCCGGCGATCAGCTCAACATGCGCAAATCGCCCAAGGGCAGGTTTGTGCTTGACCTGGGCCGCGGGCCGCGCAATCACCTGCTGGTGTCCACCGTGACCGGCGTGGCTCCATTCGTCAGCTATGTCCGCACCCTCTACCGTGACTGGAAGGAACGCAAGTTCCCCGAGGGCCACAAGCTCTACTTGCTCAACGGGGCCAGCCGCTCCTGGGAATTCGGCTACTACGACGAACTAAGCAAAGTGGCCGGCGAAGTGCCCTGGTTCACCTATGTGGCCACCGTCAGCCGTCCCTGGGAAGATGCCGGCTGGAAGGGGGAGCGCGGCCGCGTGGACGACCTGATCCGCAAATACACCGATCTCTGGGGTCTCAGCGCTGAGACCACCACCGCCTATCTCTGCGGCCACCCCCACATGATCGAGAACGGCAAAGGCATTCTGCAGCGCGTCGGCTTCAACAAAGAAAATCTTAAGGAAGAGATTTACTGGATCCCGGCCAAAGCCGCCAAAACCTCCTAGTTTTGCGCACACTCGCCTGTGACCCCGGTTACTGAGCGCCGCCCCGTCCCTGCGCGAACATGGTGCTTCACAGCTTCCACAAGGAGAAGAGCTATGTCCACCGTATTGGCAGATAAACGGGCCGATTTGGCGGGTCCCGGCATTGGCGACTATCGCGAACTGGAGAAGGTGCTCCCCAGCGACTACACTTCCCTGCTCGACCGCAAGCAGACGCAGCAGGCCATCTTTGCGGTCAAGCGCTACATCGAGGACAACCTCTGCCGCGAGCTCAACCTGATGATGGTGACCGTCCCCCTGCTGGTGGACGTGGAGAGCGGAGTCAACGATCTGCTGGACCGCGACGGCTCGCGCACTCCCATCTCCTTCCACATCTCCAATGACCGCGAGCAGCACCCGGTGGACGCGCAAATCGTCCAGGCCGCCACCAAGTGGAAACGGATGGCCCTGCGCCAGTTCAACATGGGCGTCGGCGAAGGCCTGTGCACCGACATGCGGGCCGTGCGCAAGGATTACTTCCTCGACCACGACCATAGCGTTTACGTGGACCAGTGGGATTGGGAGCGGGTAATCACTCCCGAGCAGCGTAATCTGCAATTCCTCAAAGAAATCGTAAACAAGATATGGAAAGTGCTGGTGGGCGCAGAACGTTACGCCCAGGAGATGTTCCCCCAGCTCAAGACCAGCAAGTACCCCAACCTGCCGGAGAAGCTCACGTTCCTGCACGCCGAGGAAATCCTGGACATGTACCCCGACCTGCCGCGCAAGCAACGCGAGACCCAGGTGCTACAGAAATATCCCGCCATCTTCATCATTGGCATCGGCTGGCCTCTGGCCGACGGCTACCCACACGAGAATCGCGCGGCCGACTATGACGACTGGGTCACCGAGACTCGCTCCCAGGACGGCCGCCCCATGCACGGCTTGAACGGCGACATCCTGGTGTGGAACCCGGTTACGCGCCGCCGCCATGAGCTAACTTCCATGGGCATCCGCGTCAACGCCGACACCCTGCGCAAGCAGCTCAGCATGGCCGGGCAAACCGATTTTCTGAAGTTTCCCTACCATCAGGCCATCCTGAACAACCACATTCCGCTCAGTATCGGCGGCGGCGTGGGGCAGGCACGCACCCTTATGCTGCTGCTGCGCAAGGCTCATCTGGGAGAGGTGACGGTAAGCGTCTGGCCGAAAATCCTGAAGGACATTTGCGCCCGCAAGAATATTTTTGTGCTGGAGTGACCGGCTTTCTGCCGGATTGATCGGGGTAAGTATTTCCTTTGTGGCGCGGGCGCCCTCGCCCGCGAGGTAGCGCCGCGTCCGGCCGGCCAAGGCGTCTCGTCCTCGCCTTCCTCAAGAAGGCGTCATTCCGAGGCACTTCAATGCCGAGGAATCCCGCGTGTCCCGCAGAGTTGTTATGGGAGTATGGAACGTGGCGCTTCACGCCCGATTCTTCGGGCTGAAAGCCCCTCAGAATGATGCCCTTCCCTCAACTGCGGAGATGGCTCCACCGACCTTGCCATACCTTCCGGTCGGAAAGCCTACTCCGCCCGCCCCGCTGCGCTAGCCTGCTTCGTGCCCTGCCCACCCAGCAGGCGGCTTAGCGCCGCGTTCAGCAGCTCCGGCTTGAAGCCGAACGGCCCCGGCTTGCTCTTGAACACGATCTTGCCCGCGCTATCAATCAGGTAAATGCGGTCGGGCCAGCCGGTGTAGGCCTTCTCGGTTGCATTATTGAAACCATCCACCACGGCAGGGAATTTGATGCCCAGCTTGCGCACGCAGGTGCCGGCCAGCTGTTCGCGCTCCTGCTGGTTGCGCGGGCTGCGAAACACCACGCCCTGCTTGATGTTGCTCTCCATCTGCCACACGTCGCTGGGATGGGCTTCCAGAATGTACACCGCCAGAAACTGCGCCCGGTCGTGGTACTGGTCGTAGAGTTTATTGAGAGCGGGAACCTCCCGCCGGTAGGGCGGTCAGGTGTAGCTGCCGAACACCAGCACCACCGGACGATCGATATGCTGGAAATCGAGCTGGCCGATCGCCGGGGCGGCAGCGCCCACCGGCACACCGCCGCTGGAGGGTGCGCCGAAATGGAAACCACCAGCCAGCGCGGCCTTGGCTTCCTGAGATCCTGGCCTCACTTGCACCGCGCGCTCGAGCAGACGCCGCGATTCC
>DASVBI010000388.1:0-3971 GCA_036375915.1 Terriglobales bacterium
AGGACACAACCTCGCCGGCCGGGATGGGACCACGATCGGCCGTCTCGACGCCGATTTTGTGGCCAGACTCTACAAGCAGGTCGGCAACAGCTGGCGCATCAAGCCGTCCGAGTCGCTGTTTCACTACTGGCCCGGGGAAAGCACGGCCAAATTTACCGATCTGAGCTTTCCCCATACGGATGCGGGCACGACCTCGTTCTCCTCGGCCGTGCGCTCCAAGGCCGAAGCCATCTGCCGGGCAGTGGGCGTGCGCCGCCAGCCCACGCTGGACAACTGCATTTTCGATGTCGCCATTACCGGCATGCCGGCCTTCGCCGTGGCCTCGGTTGGGATCCCCGAGAACACCCCAGGCGCTTTTGGCGGGGGTGGGGTGACCGCGGCCGGCGCTACGCCTGCCTCTTCTTCACCCGCGCCTGACCAGTTTGCCATTCGGGTAGGTGATACTGTGTCGCCCGGCTACCCGGGGAAAGGCGCCGGCACGATCAGCCATGAGGGGGAAAAGCAGGTTTACTCGTTCTCCGGACAAGCTGGCGGAATCGTCTATGTAAAAGTAGGCCCCTGTGACGGCACGCCGCCAATCATCGAGCTTCACCAACCTGATGACGCAAGTATGGCCGGAAATGGGGGTTGCACAGATTTCGGCCCCATTACTTTGCCCAAAGCGGGCACCTACCGCATTGTGGCCGACGCCCGTGGGCCCTCAGCTCACTATAGCTTTGCACTGCGCCCGGCATCGTTCGATCAATATTCGATCAAAATCGGCGATACGGTGTCGCCCGATCACCCGGGCCGGGGGGCAGGCATTATCAAGGATTTGGGACAGAAGCAGTCCTACTCCTTTACCGGCCGCGCCGGAGAGGCGATCTATGTGGCGCTAGGCCCGTGTGAAGGCGCGCAGCCCAGCTTCGACCTGCGTACTCCCGACGATAAATTGCTCGGAGGCGTGATCGGCAACTGCAACGCCGATATCGGTCGCCTGGTGCTGCCCGCAACCGGCGCCTACCGCTTAATTGCCTTGACGGATAAGTCCAACGTTTCCTCCCGCTACAGCTTCTGGATACACACCGTTCCTCCCGACCACCATTTCACGGTGCGCCTGCCTCTCACAGTTGGCCCGGGTGTTCTTGCTCGCGGGGCCGGCCACGTCTCGGCTGCGGGCGAGCAGCAGTTCTATGACTTCACCGCAGCTTCCGGAACCACAGTACACATTGAGGGCAGGTGCGGCGGATCTTGTCCCAAGCTTCTTATCAGGGCAACCAAGGTTGGCGACACAAGTGATCATCTTTTTTGGGATCTGAATTTCACACACGGCGACTGGACGTTGCCTGACGGCGGTAAATATACAATCCAGGTGCGTTCCAATAGATACGTTGGCGATTACAGCTTCAGCGCCGCGCCCGGGCAGCCGCAACGCCACTGATCGGGAAAGCTGTTCGTCGGAGGACTTGATGGGCATGATTTGCGAACATTGTGGGGCGTCACTTAGCGAAGGATCTGCCTTTTGCACGGAGTGCGGTACGCGGCGGAGCGCAAGTTCTGGCCCTGCCGGCGCACGACGTTTCTGCACGAGTTGCGGCGCAGCCATCGCAGCCGGAGTGAAGTACTGCACAAAATGTGGCGTTGCCGCGGAGGCGGTGGCAGCCGCCCCAACTGCCACGCGGGCGGAAGTGGCGAGCGTGCCCAGGGGCTCGCTGGCTGGTCAGATCCCCGCCGGCTCAACCTCGGGCGCGGCGGCGCAATCGCCCATCCAAGCCGCCCCTGCGCCGGGCAAACCTGCATCGTGGCTTCCCAAAGTGGTGATTGCGGGGACCGTGATTGTCCTCTTATTCGGAATTGCGATTACCATGGCGGTCATTTATGTGGCGCATCGCGTCAAGCACAAAGTTGCCGAGATTGAAGCGGCTTCCAGTGTTGCCCGTATGAAAGGGGCGGCAGGCGCAGCTTCGGGAAGCCCTTCCAAGCCTTCCCGTACGGCTGCCCCCGGTTCCAGCAAGCCGGCGGCGCCCTACGGCTGGACCCTGAAAGATGGGAAGCTCGTGCCCGCGCCGCCGCCGCGGTCATCTTTGTCTGCCCCTCCGGTTGCCGCGCCCGTCGTGCCGGTTTCCGCTACGGGAGACAAAGCGCATGATTGGGGCCTGAAATATGAGCGGACGGATAACAGCCCGGAAGCGGACCTGGTGGTGCGCACCGGTGACATCAACAATCTCGGTTTCGGCTGGCCGCAGGGCTTCGATCCTTTTTCCGGTAAGTCAACGCCGCCCCATCAATGGCCCGATGTCAACAACATTCCCGAGGGCGCGCCCGACGGGACGGATCGCATCATGATAGGTACCGCTGTCACCGCCAGTGGGGGTGATGGCTATAGTGGCGCGCTGGGCGATTGCGCCCTTGAAAAGCAGTTGGCGGCCAATGGTCCCGTGCCGGCAGCGACCACCGCCAAACTGGAGGCAAGCTGTAAACGCATGCGCCTGTTCACCATGCCCACGCCCATCGTACTCAAGGTAGACGCCTTGCCCGCCAAAATTGATGCCGTGGTGGTGCAAATGTTCGTGGACGATTTTCAGCCTGTGCCCATGCACTCGCATTTCCAGGTCAGTTTGAACGGCACGCGGATTCCCAGCTTCGAATACGCCATCAATGCCCTCGATCAGACTGGTCCCATCGGCAAGCTGTTGACTCTGAGGCTGCTGCCGGAATACTGGCCCTTGCTGAAATCGGGCACGGTGAAGCTGCTGTTCGACGACCCCACCACACATGTGCCGGATGGATATGCGATTGATTTCGTGCGCATCCTGGTGAACCCGCATCAGTTCAAGTACCAGGTTTCCCTGGCTGCCACCGTAACCGATGCGGATAAGCACACACCTATTTCCGGCGCCACCGTGAGCGCTGGCCTGGGGTCGGCCGCTACCGATCAGCAAGGGAAATGCCAGTTAAACGGATTGCCCGCGGGATTGGTGGTCGCCACCGCGGCCGCTCCCGGCTACGACGAGAATTCCGTTCCCGTGGACCTGGTTTCAGGCCAGACCGGAAACGCCGAAATCCAATTGCATCGCCACCAGGAGGGCACCGCCGACCTGGAGCGCGCCATCCAGCAGACGGGTTCTGCTACCGTCTATGGGATTCATTTCGACACCGATTCAGCAAGACTCCGGCCGGACAGCATGCCGGCGCTGAACGCGGTGCTTGGGCTCCTCAACAACCATCCCGGTTCGCGCTGGATCATCGCCGGGCACACTGACAACCAGGGCAGCGCGCCACATAACCAGATGCTTTCGGAGAACCGTGCCAGTTCGGTGATTGCCTGGTTGAAGGCGCACGGCGTGGATGCAGGCCGCCTGATAGCCCAGGGTTTTGGCGCCACCAGGCCGGTTGCCGACAACGCCACCGCGAACGGCCGCGCCCTGAACCGGCGAGTAGAAGTTGCGCCGGCAAAATGAACAGCAGCCAACCCAGTTCAAGAGAGAGGCCCCGGGCCAGCACTCCAACCTTCTAGCCTGGCCCAGGACGGGTTTTGCTAAGCACGGTCTGCGAGGTTTTGCCGTTTGTCCGCCGGTTTTTCGACAGCACTTGGACCCAACCCAATTTGTGGAAATCCGGAAACGGAAACGGCGGTAATCCAATGAACTCACTTGGGGTAAGATGGTCGGCCTTAGCAGACGATTTTCGAACTCTGCTCCAGACCTAACGGGCTGGCTAATATATGTCTGAAGGCCGTATCCCTCCCACCCTTTGCAAAACCGCAAAGGGTTGGTTGGTGGAACGTAATTCCACCGCAGAGTGATTCCGCGTGAGATTTCCAGAGGTCTTGGTCCTCAACCTTTCTGTGGCAATCGACCGGTGCTTACGCACCGCCCAGGATAACCATGTCCTTGACAACGCCTTCGCTCTTATCGAAAGGCACCCGATTTGTTCTTCGAGGGAAGGATGGGCCACTCGTCAAGGTGAGAACTTTAAGGCGTCGCTCTCAC
>DASVBI010000615.1:0-2128 GCA_036375915.1 Terriglobales bacterium
GCTCGCTCCCGGCTTGGCTGAGGAGAGACTGCAGGCATGCGCCCAGCGAGGCTTCCTCGTTGCGCGCGGGCACGATCACCGATACCTCCGGGGCGCCGCCGCGGCCGGCATGTGCTGGGGACTCTGACACCATAAGCCGAATCAGCTATTATAGCTGCGTGAAGCGGATTTCCTGGCCACTTCTACTGGCCCTGACCCTGGCCCTGGCAGCCTGCTATCGCGGCTCCCATCCCCCTCGCATCGGCAATCCGGCGCCCGATTTCACGGTGCAGGATGGCTCCAGAACCGTCACCCTGCACCAGCTGCGCGAAAAAGTGGTAGTGCTGAATTTCTGGGCCACCTGGTGCGCCCCCTGCGTGCAGGAACTGCCCTCTCTGGAGCAGTTGCAGAACAAGTTCAAAGACCGCGGCGTCGAAGTGGTGGGCGTAAGCGTGGACGTGGACGGGAGCGCTTATCAGCAGTTCCTGAAGGATCACAAGGTGGATTTCTTGACGGTGCGCGACCCCGACCAGAAAGCGAATACGCTCTACGGCACCTTCAAATTCCCGGAAACCTACATCATTGACCGGCGGGGCATTTTGCGGCGCAAATTCATCGGCGCGGTGGATTGGAACGAGCCGGAAATCGTGGATTTTCTCAGTAAGTTGTAGATTGACCATGGCTGAGGCGCGGCATCCGGACAATCGGCACTCTGCAAGTCATCCATCGTCAATTGCTTCCATGCTGACCACCATCTTCTTTGACGCCGGCAACACCCTGGTGTTCGCCAATACGGAGCGCACGCTGGCGGCCCTGCATGCGCGCGGCATTCGGCCCCAGCCGGAACAACTGCATGCCGCCGAACGCCAGGCCAAAACCGAACTGGACCGGGCTAATGCCTCTCCAGGCCGGTATACCGACCGGCAGTATTGGGATACCTACTACTCTTTCCTGCTGGCCTCCCTGGGCTTGCAGGATACGAAGCTGCGCGAAGCCCTAGTGACGGCCAGCCGCACCTCGGGCAACTGGGATGTCGTGCGGCCGGGCACGCGGGAGGCTCTGTTGCAACTGGGCCGAAAGTACCGCCTGGGCGTGATCTCCAACTCCGATGGCGGCATGGAAAAGCTGCTGCGCAGTTGCGGCCTGGGAGAGTGCTTCCTGGGCTATACCGATTCCGGCAACGTAGGCCACGAGAAGCCCGATCCCGCTATTTTTCAAGCTGCCTTGCAGCAGCTCTCAGCCCAGCCAGAGAGCAGCCTCTACGTGGGCGATGTTTATTCCGTGGACTATCTGGGCGCCACCCGCGCCGGCATGCAGGCCATGCTGTTCGATGTTGCCGGAACCTACCGGGAGAGCGGCCTGCCCAGGGTGGAGTCGTTGCAGGAATTGAGCGCAAAACTCTAAGCCCTGACTCCCGCTTCTCGCTGCACCATTTTCGTTGCTCTGCCTGCGGGCTTGCGATACCCTGAAGTTGCTCTCGCGATTCCCCGACCTAACTTCCTCACCCCTTTCAGCTTCTCTGAGTGCATGGTGTATGCCAAGTGCTGGGGTTCGAAGGAAGGCCACACAAGTAATGGTGTTTTCTTTCTTGACCCCGCCGAACTTTGGCAGGTACAGTAGCGACAATCTGTGTTTTGGGGCGCGTCGTCGGAGGTGAGCGCCGCGCCCCGGAACCTTGTCAGTTAACCAGCCAAAGAGCACGGCCACGCGGCCAGCCATGCCCGCAGAGAACGCAAGGAGTGGAAGTTGCTCAAACTAAAAAAGCTGCAAATTCTGGGATTTAAGTCCTTCTGTGACCGCACTGAACTGAAATTCAACGGCGACGGCATAGCCGCCATCATCGGGCCCAACGGCTGCGGCAAGTCCAACATCGCCGACGCCATTTCCTGGGTGCTGGGCGAGCAGTCAGCCAAAACTCTGCGCGGCTCGCGCATGGAGGATGTGATTTTCGCCGGCACGCGCGATCGCAAGCCTACGGGCATGGCGGAGGTCTCCATCGCGCTCATTGACCCGGAGGTGTACGAGGGCAGCGACGCCAATGAGCCCACCGAATTCGACATCCAAAATGAAATGCCGGCCGATGGGGATGAGGATTGGGACGAGGCCGCCGTGCGCGCCCACGCCGCCAAGGAGGCCGAAGCCTATATCG
>DASVBI010000281.1:0-4837 GCA_036375915.1 Terriglobales bacterium
GCCGGACACATAGGCAGCTACGCCTTCACCTTGACCATCGCCCAGCCCCTGGCGGCAGCTGTCATCGTTGCGATTACCGCCATCAACTATCTCAGCGTGCGCATGGGCGGAGCTATCCAGGTCCTGCTCACCTCATTAAAGGTGGGCACGATTGTTCTGATTGTGGTGCTCGGTGTCACCCTGGGAAAGCACGTGGCCGCTACTGCCGTGCCCCCCATCACGCCTTTGGGCCTGGGCGTCCTGGGCGCCTTCCTCACCGCGCTGGTGCCCGCCATGTGGGCCTACAACGGCTTCAATGACCTCGGCGACCTGGGCGAAGAAATTTTGGAGCCGCACCGGAACATTCCCCGCGCCATCATTCTTGGCCTGCTCACCGTGGGCGGCCTGTACCTGCTGGCCAACGTGGTGTACTTCCACGTGCTCCCCTTCGCCCAGGTGGCGCAATCGCAGCATGTCGCTTCTGACGTGGTGCAATCCTTCGCCGGCCACCAGGGCGCCGTTTGGCTGACCCTGGCCATGGCTATCTCCGCCCTGGGCGCGCTGCACGTGGTGGAACTCACGGGCGCGCGCATCCCTTACGCCATGGCGCGCGACCGCGCCTTCTTCCAATTCGCGCTGCGCCTGCAGCCCCGGTTTCACACTCCCAGCGGTGCGCTGCTGCTGGAAGGCAGCGTGGCTGCTCTGCTCGCCCTCACCGGCACCTTCGAGCAGCTCTATTCCCTTTTTATCTTTGCCGTGTGGATTTTTTTTGCCCTGGTCGCCCTCGCCCTCATTCGCCTGCGTCGGCGCCAACCCGAGTTGCCCAGGCCCTACCGCACCTGGGGCTATCCCTGGACGCCGCTCATCTTTCTGGTCGCCGCCGTTGCTCTCACCGTGAACCTCTGGCTGGTGCGTCCCGTGCGCTCCTCGCTCGGCTTGGCCGTCATTCTGGCGGGTGTTCCCTTTTATTATCGCTGGCGCAGCGCCTCCCGCTCCTCAGGCCGTAATATGGTGGAAGACGACAGCGTGCCATGAACCTCCTGCACCACTGGATTCTGGGCTCCAGCTACTGGAAGCACACGGTAATTGAAGATATCTTGCCCTGGACCTTGGCTGGGGTCGAGCTTGGCGGCAATGTTCTGGAACTGGGGCCTGGGCCCGGCGTCACCACCAACCTCCTGCGTCAGTCCTGCGAGCGCGTCACTTGCGTGGAGATTGACCCCAAACTGGTTGCCGCATTGCGCCGGCGCTTCGACCACAGCAATGTCACAGTGGTAAATGCCGATGCCGCCGCTCTGCCCTTTCCCGATGCCTCCTTCAGCGCCGCCGTGGCCTTCACCATGCTCCACCACGTGCCCTCGCCCAAACTGCAGGACCGCATCCTGGCCGAAGTTTGCCGCGTGCTCCGACCGGGCGGCAGCTTTGCCGGCGCCGATAGCCGCTGGAGCCTCATGATGCCGATTGTTCACCTCTTCGACACCATGGTATTAGTGCCGCCGGAGAGCATGGCGACCCGCCTGCTGGCCGCAGGCTTTACCGATGTCTCGGTTGAGAGCGCCAAGTCCCGCTTCCGCTTCTTCGGCCGCAAGCCCTCGCAATAGCACCCTTCAAAATCCGTACTCGGCAATAATCGCGCCATCCGACCTGCGAATCAGCGCCATCGCCGCGCGTTGCGAAGGCAAGGTAAGATCCAGGCGCGCTCCTGTCAGGCGATCGCGCAGGTCAATTTTCATGTCGTCCGCGCTCTCCGACTCCATAACGTACAGCACGGAATCCTGCAGCACGGTGGGATAAATCAGCACGCCCGGCGCCGGCTGCCGCAGCTCAAACGGCGCTTGTATGCCAACCTGGCCCAATACATAAGCGTAAAGCGCGTCGCTCGCCTGCGGCTCCTCCGCTAGTTCAACCGGATAGGCCGCCCAGAAGATGCGGCCTTTCCCGTGCGTCACCTGCTCCACCGTGGTCCCCTTGCGAAACCGCAACACCTCCACCCAGCTTTGCTTCTGCAGGTCGAAGGAAAGCGGCGCCGCCTGCTTTCCCATCTGTATTTCAGCGCTGTGGAAGGTCAGGGGCTCGATTTCGGCGTTGACCTTCAGTTCCGCCGCCCGCCGCGCCCGCAGCCAATGTTCGTCGCGCTCCACCGGCCCGGTCAGCAGCAGATTTCCGCCCCCGTCCACATATCGCAACAACGCCTGCCAGGCCTCCTCCGTCAGCGCCTGCGCCGAAGGCAAAATCGCCAGCCGCGGCGAGCCCAGGTTCGCAATTTGATTTTCGGCAACCACGTACGCCGGCTGATGATTGTCATATGCCAGCGCCCGCACTGCGTTGCGCTGCGCCTCGATCTGCAGGTCCTGGATGACCGAGAACTGCGCCGCCTGCGAAGTCACCACGGCCACCGCTGCCGGCTGCGGGGCGCGCAGGCTGGGCGCAATCTGCCGGGCAAACGCCGCGAAGTTGCGCAGCACTTCCGCTTCCGGCTTTTCCGTCCCGTCCGCCCGCAGCGCCCCTATGGGCGCCTCATTCCCTGAGGTGGTGTATGCGTTCGTGTTCCACAACCATTCCAGCGCTCCCGAACCCTCCACCAACGAAAGCGCCAGCTTGCGCTCCAGCAGCGCCGCCTCGCTCTCCGGAGTGCGCCGCGAAATTTCCCGCGGCGTCAACTCGCGCTGCAGCCCGGTCTCCTGGATCAGCATGGGCAGCCCCGGCTGCTTGGCCGCCAGCGAATCCCACAGCAGCGAATCGTTTTGCCACCACGAGTGGTTGGTGGTGAAGTCCACTGCCTTGCCGAAGAACGCCGGCGACAGCCGGTCCGTATAGCCGCCTTCATCCTGGCCCACGGTAATGGGTTGCGGCGAGCCCGTCGCCCGTATCGCCTCTCGCATCCCTTGTGCCCAGCCGGCAAAGCTCTCCTGCGCGAACAAAAAGTAGTCGTAGAGCTTGAGCGAATTCGCCCCGTCGTACATGCTGCGCGGCTGAAATTCTGCGTCGCTGGGCAGCGGCAGCGTGCCCTGCGCCTCGCTCAGCGGCAGGTTCCACGCCGCCGCCAGCGCCGCCCGGTCGGGATAGCGTCGCTTCAGCCACTCATTCCACTTGGCCAGTTCGAGGGCGTCGCCGTTGGGCCGCGTCTGCCACAGGTGTTTTGAAAAGCTGGGCTCGTTGATCAGGTCCCAGGCCAGAAATGGCACGTCGTGGAAACGCGCCGCCACCGAGGAAACCAGCGCCTGCTCCCGCCGCACCGCGTTCGCATCCAGGTAGGCGTTCTCTCCGCCCAGCGCATCCGGGAGAAAGGCGAAAAAGTTGAACTGCACCGGCAAGCCGTGCTTGCGCGCCGTCATCAGATGCGCTTCCAGGGTGCGCAGCGTGCGCTCGTAGGGCCGCCCGTTCTCGTCGCAGAACTTGTCCCAGCCCGTCCACCACCCGGTGCGGATCATATTCAGCCCGGCGGCGCTGATCTGGCCCAGGTCCTGGTCCCAGACGTACACGTTCGGATGTTCGAAATAAAGCCGCTGCACGTCGCTCGCCATATAAGTCGTGCCCAGCACAGCCAGGGGGTGGCCATTAAGCTCAAAATAATTCTGGTTCACGCTCAGCCGCGGGCCTGAGCGCAGGTAGGCCTCGTCGCGAATCCAGAAGCCGGAGCGGTACTGCGCTCGCACCTTGTTGCCTTCCAGCAACTCCGCCTCAATCACGTGCAGTCCCTTGCTGGCGGGGGGCGAAAAAACCAGCGCTTGCGAAAGCGGAAAAGCAACCGTCTTGCTGACCGCTGCGGCAGGTTGCTCCTGCGGTCGAATCGTCACCTTCATGGTCAGCGGCGGCCGCGCCGGCGGGGCCGCTTGCCACGCCACTTCCAGCTGCACCGGTTCGCCCGGTAAATAAAGCGGCAGCGTGGGATGCACCGTGAACTCCTGGCTGCCCTCCGCTGCGGCTGCCGCCAGCATGGGCACAATCTGCTTCCCCGCCGCGCTGCCGTAGAAATCGCCTGACAACTCGGCGTTCACAAAAATCCAGCGCCCGCCCGGAAAGCGGTTGCGCAGGTGGTCAATTTCGATGGCGGGCGCTGCCAGACGGCGCCCATCGCGGCTGCCCCAGGCCAGCGCATCCAGGCGTGCGTCCAGATAGCTGGCCGAACCGCCGCGCTGGTATATGTCCACCGAGCCCAGGCGAATAATGGGACTGAAGGCGCGCTGCCACGAAAAGCGTGGAAGGCGCAGCAGCACGTCGGGATTCTGCTCGAATTTAAGTCCGCCGGAGCCCGGCGTCTCCTGCCACTGGTCAATCATCAGCGCTTGTGCGAAGCGCACGCTGTAATCGCGCAATTGCCAGCCGCTCCCGTCGCGATACGCGGCGCGGGTAAACGGCCGTCCGCCCAGAACCAGCAGGTTGCCGCCCCGTTTCAAAAATGCAAATATCTCCGGCCACTCCGCCTCGGGGAACGCCGAGCCATAGGGCATGACCAGCAGCCGGGTCGCAGCTTCCGACAGCGCCGCCGGCAGCTGCTCTGCCGCCGCCAACCGTGCCTCCGGCAGCATCGCTTTCAGCTCGGTCATATCGGGAGCCGCGCTATCGGCCCCCGGGAAATTCCCTTCCGCGAACACCACCACCGCCAACGGCGTAGCCGCGTTGCCCCGCACCGCGCCCATGGCTGCCGGCGCCAGCCCCACCGCCACCGCCAGCAAAATCCCAGCCTTCATCTGCTCACACTCCGCATAAATTTCATCTGCTCACACTCCGCATAAAAAGGTAGAGCACCGCGCCCCAACTTTCCACCAGTATGTCCGCGGCTCAGGCCTCTGCTGACCCTCTAAGGGGTTGAGCACCCGGGAAAACATTCCGGCCTCTTTCTTCCTCTAATCACCTG
>DASVBI010000676.1:0-8035 GCA_036375915.1 Terriglobales bacterium
CCATCAGAGCAATCGCACCCGCACATCTTGGGGCGACTTGGCCCAGCAACTTGCGGCCGCTGGAATCAACACGCTCGCAGTCGACGACCGTGCCTACGGCGAGAGCGGCGGCACACACAAAGAGGCGCGGCGGAAGAAGACAGCCGACCTGGAAACCATCTTCCAGTTCTTGATTTCGCAGCCCGGTGTCCAGCGTGATGTCATTGGCTTGGGAAGCGCCGGCAGCAACGGAGTTGTCAATGCCGTAGAAACCGCCCGTCTCCATCCGGCCCAGATAAAGTCCCTGGTCATGATGTCTGGCGAAACCTTTCGTCCGGGCATCGAATTTCTCCACGAAGCCTCGCAGTTGCCCGAACTCTTCGTCGTTGCTGACATTGACGAATATCCGCCCACTGTCGAAGCCATGCTATGGCTGTACGCCAGAGCCTCCAGTCCAAGCAGAAGGCTGATCCGCTATTCCGCCGCGCAGGAAGCCCCCTGGCTCTGGTACGAGACCAGCGATGCCAGCAAAGTTCCCGCCACCGGCGGTCACGGCACGGACCTCTTCAAGGCTCACCCGGATCTGCCCGAAATCATCGTGCAGTGGTTTGTCACCACGCTCATCAAAACCCCGGGGCACGCTCCCGCCGATCCGCTGGCAACCGCTGCCATCCTCAATCAGCTTGCCACGGCCGGCGGAGCCGCGCAGGTTAGACAACAGCTGATCGAAGCGCGAAGAAAAGATCCAGAAGTGCACTTATGGCCAGAAGTCAGCGCTGACATCATTGGCAGCGGCTATTTGCGCGAGGGCGAAACCAAGTCTGCCATCGAGGTCTTCCAGCTCAACCTCCTGGCCTATCCCGATTCCGCAGACGCGCACTCCAATCTCGCCGACGCTTATCTGCAGGATGGGCAGAAAGACCTCGCGCGACAATATGCTGAAAAGGCATTGGCGCTGCTGGACTCGCATGCGGCGCCTAGCTCTTCGTGGTCGGATACAGAGCAACGGCGCGCCGAGATTCGGCAGGACGTACAGGACACGCTCAAGAAATTAGCTGAAGGAACTAGGTAGAGCGCCTTGAGGCGATTGCCCCATGTGTGAGTGTGTCGCACCCGATTTGTCGTCCAATATGAAGGCTAGGCGGGGTTCCACCCCCTGTGGTCTCGGACAATCCGCAACCGCAGTTGTGACGACGGTGTGACGTAAAACCTGCCGACACTGACAAAGTTGACATCATTGACACCCCACGGCACTGATTTCAAATAACTTGTCTGTTTGCAAGGCAGCCCGGCTGCCAGTCGGATGGCGAGGTCCTTCGCTGCGCTCAGAGCCTGCCCTGAGCGAGCAAAGCGAGTCGAAGGGACTTCGGCAGCGGGCTCCCGCTGCGCTCACGCACGCAAAACGCCTCAACTTACATCCGGCTGCCAATTACTGCACGCAGCGTCCTTCGTTGCACTCAGAGCCTGCCCTGAGCGCGGCTTTCGTATCAATGCGCAGCCACCGCAGTCGACCCCTCAGCGGGAGCAAAAAACACAACAACCGAGAGTCGTTCGCTGATCTCGCAGAACGAGTGCTGCAGCCGAGCGGGCACAAATATGATCGTGCCCGGCCCCACCTCGAAGGTTCTGGCGTTCCCGTCGGAGCCGGTTTGCATTTTGGCTTGGCCGCTTGCGATGTAGTAGACCTCGTCTTCGCTGTGCGGTTTTTGGTGATCCGTCGCGCCGGCGTCCAGCACATACATCCCGACGCTCATGGAAGGGACTCGCAGAAACTCGACGTACGGCTCCTTCGAACTCGCAAGCATTTGAGAGAAATCAAAGACATTTGCGTGCATGGCACACCCCGTGAACATGCACACTAGCATAAAAATGGGCCAGCTTTCGCTGGCCCCAAATTAGCAGGTTTAGGGGAGAACTCACGAGCGCTTCAATTCCACCAGTACCGCCTCGAATGGCGTGTCGGTCTCGTTCTGTGGCAGGTGCTGAAATGCTTCGTGCGGGAAAATGTCGCCTGCCTTGGCATGGATTTCCTCGACCGTGCCATCCGGGTACGTAAACTTGAAGTGAGAATCCGTCAAGAAAATGCCAACCAGCTCCGGGTGTGAGTGCATGACGGACCTCTCCCCCGGTCCGTACCGGACGCGAACGACGCGCACCCGTTCGTTCTCGAATTCGACTTTGTAGTGCTGCGGGTCTGCGTCCACCGAATCCGGAATCAGCGGGTGAATTCTGGCTGTTGCCATAGAGAGCTGCTCCTTTCAACTTTTTGGGGAAATTCTAGTGGCCTACGGGAAGGAACCAACGGACGCAGCATTATACGTCCGCCGGCAAGTCCATGTTCCGCCAGCCGGAATTTTAGAGCTTCTCCTCCAGCAGCCGACACGGCCGTGCTAGGCTCCGGTTCCGCACCTTACCTTCAACGAGGAGAAGCGTATGCCACTCCTAAAAATCTGCTTAACCCTTGAAGGCGGGCGTCAGCTTTGCGTCCACATCCAAGGCCGGTCCTTAAGGCCACCGGTGCTGCCCCCGTCTCCCGATCTCATCGATGTCGACGGAAAGCAGCCCACATGGGCCCAGGACCTGGAGACGCTCGCCACAGTGCAGGAAGTCGCATCGGACGCAACACCCGCTCTCAAGAGAATGCTTAACGAAACCGTCGCCAGAGGGGTGAAAGAAGTGTCCGGTCAATTGCCCGCGGGAGTAAAAGTCAGTTCGGAGGCATGAGCCGGCTTGAAGTGCGGGATTGGGACGGCCGCGCTCTTAGTGTCCATTTAGTGTCCGCCCCGCTCACGCCCTTACAGAAACGGAACTACTTGCCAAGAGCCTTGCGGTTGTATTTCGCCCAGGCGCTATTCCGCGGCACCGGCTTCAACGGAGGCCCGCCTTGTGTTCCGCAGGCACAAGGGCCTTCCATCTTGGCTTCGGTCATGCAAGAACAGGATTTGGTTTTCAGGCAGGCACAGACGTAAACGACGTCGTTTTTGGTTTGCGCCTGGCTTTGCGCATCGGTTGCCGGCGAATTCTGGGAGCCGCCGCTCGAAGGGATAAAGGCGAGCAAGAACAACAAGGCAAAAACAGCCGCCATGGATCGCGTGCGCTTTCTCATAGTTTCTCCTTTGGCTGCCCGGTGGCAGCGGAAGCGTAATTGTAAGAACGCTGCTAGAACAATGACCACCCCAGACAGCCGTTATATGACCATTGTCGTTGCGTTGGCAACTCCCCTGCTCATAAACAATCGAGAGGGAAGACTGTTTGTCACGGTTGCCGGACTGGTGTCCATGCCGTACCCACACGCCAATCATGGGGCCCATAGCGGACCAGGCAAGGCTCCAATGTGGTCTGCGCAAGCTGCGCACACAGCGCGTTCTGACCCTCAAACAGATCTGCGACAGCGCCTCTCCATTTCCACCCTGCAACCGGTGTGCGATCTTTCATGGTGTGGTACTTCGGAGGGAACAATATCCGCTCGACAGGGGCGCCGTGCTCGCACTACAGTCAGAAGGTGCAACTTCCTGAGACCACAGACTGAAAGGAACCAACGATGGCGCAAAAAGTGATTGATATCGTAGGAGTGTCCAAAGAAAGTTTCGCCAAAGCGGCAGCCAACGCCATAGAGGAGGCCGCCAAGACCGTGCGTGGGATGAAATGGGCCCGCGTGAGCGACCTGGAAATGGAACTGGACGGGAAGAAAATCACACAGTACCGCGCCACCGCCAAAATCTACTTCGACGTGGAACACTCCTGAATCCGGCGCCACCGTGGCCGCCGCTCCGCGTTAAGCTGAGCTGATGGTTCTTAAGGGTATGCTCTGGTTCTGCGCCCTGTGCGCCGCCCTTCCGCTGGCGGCGGCCAACCCGCGCTTTTTGCGGCCGCCGGACCGTTATCAGGTTGTGCGCGCCTTCCCGCACGATGCCGAGGCTTTTACTCAGGGTCTGGTCTATGTAGACGGGCACCTGTATGAAAGCACCGGGTTGAACGGCAGATCGTCATTGCGCATGGTGGATCTGCAGACCGGGCACGTGCTGCAGCGGCACGACCTGCCGGCTGAATATTTTGGCGAAGGTCTTACCAACTGGGGCAGCAGCCTGGTGCAGCTGACCTGGAAGGCCGGTACCGCCCTGGTTTACGACCGTTTTCAGCTTCGCGGTGCAGCGCACCCTGCACTATCCGGGCGAAGGTTGGGGCCTGACTCAGGACGGCAAAAACCTCATTCTCAGCGATGGGACTTCAGTCCTCCACTTCCTGGACCCGCGCACGTTTCGCGAGATCAGGCGTATCTCTGTGGTGGATGACGACAACCGCCCGCTCACGAACCTGAATGAGCTGGAATATGTTCAGGGTGAGATTTATGCCAACGTCTGGGAGACGGACTGGGTGGTACGCATTTCTCCCCGCGATGGCAAGGTGCTGGGATGGATGGACCTGAGCGGGTTGATGGATAAGAGCCGGCTTGCGGACCCGGACGCTGTCCTGAACGGCATTGCCTACGACCCCCAGTGGAACCGGTTGTTTGTCACCGGTAAGTTATGGCCCAAACTGTTCGAAATTAAGGTGCATAAGGGGGCAGCGTCCAAACCGCCCAGGAAGAAGCGCTAAGCGGCTCCCCCGAGAAGAATGGCAAATATTCATAAGCGCGAGATTCAGGCTGGGTTATACTCTGGCCTCGGCGGAGGACGGCATATGGCGAAACGAGCCCTGATTACGTTGGCGGCGGGCCTCGTGTTCGCAGTGCTCTGTCCTTGCGTGTTGGCCCAGGCGGTCGCCGAGTCGGCGGTCATCCACGCCAATTCAGGATTGTCAGCGGGAGTGGCCCGAGCCATGGGAGCTCACATAGACCAAGGCTTCTCGAAGGCGGGAGGCCAGTTCTCCTACCCGCCGCGGGCGCAACGCAGCCCCAGGTATGTCCGCGGGCGCCGAAGTAAGGCGCGCGCCCGCTTGACTGGGCGCTCCCCGCTCGCCATCAGTTCTGTTGTGGGTGGAGCGGCGCCCTGCGTGACGGCCGCGAAGCCCGCGTCGCCGCAGGCCAAAGCGGGTGCCTCGCCTGCCAACTGCGCGGCCAAACCGGCGGCCCCGGTGGCGAACGCCAAGACCAATCCTTCCGAGATTACGGTTTCGTTCTAGCGGAGCCTGTTGGGCGCGCCTGACGCGCCGCGGTTGCAAGCACATCTCCTCAAGCTTGTTTAGTACTTCCTGTATGCCGGATTCAGCCTGGGGCGGGGCTTGGCTTCGATATAGGCAGCCAGGTCGTAGGCCTGTTGCGCGCTGAGCGAGCCAGGCGCGTTCTGCGGCATGTTGTGCTGCACGAACTTCGCCATCTTTTGTACCCCGCTCATGCCCGCTCCATCATTGAACGAGGTCGGCCCCCACAACGGCGGGAATATCGGTGGCATTCCGGCGCCCTGGTCGCCATGGCAGACCGAGCATTGCTGCGCATAGAGGATGGCGCCACGTCCGGCGTCGCCCTGCAGTTGGGGCAAATCCACCAGGCCGCGGCCGGGATAAGGCACGCCCCTGGTTTGTCCCTGCGAGAGCCAGTCCATGTAGGCCAGCAGCGCCATGACCACCCGGCCATCAGCAGCCGGGGGCCTCCCGTTCTCGCTGCGCGCGAAGCACTCCTGAATCCGTTCCGCCAGCGTGATCGTCCGCCCGGCGCGCTGGCTGTAGGCGGGAAACATGCCCGGCACGCCCACCAGCGGTGCCGAGTAGGGCTCTCGTCCTCCCTGCAGGTGGCAATCGGCGCAGTTCATCTGATTGCCAACGTAGGGGGCGGCATAGCGCGGCGTCCGCTCGAAGATGCGCTGGCCGAGGCGGATTTGTTGTCCCGCAGGTCCGAGCGGAATCTGAGCCGGAGGTGACTGCTTAACCGTTTCGGCCTGCTGCTTCGTCATTTTGCCCTGCGCCTCCGCCGCGGAAACCACCCGGCCGCAACCGGCGCTGGCCAGCAGGGCAGCGCCCAGCGCGGCTATTCGCATCGTCTTCGAAGCCTGTGTTGCTCTCATCGCCCTTCTCCTCCGCGAGCGGGCTGGGCTGGGCCGAAGCCGAATTTACGGTAGATAGCTTGCGCTTCTTCCGAAGTCAGGTATGCCACCCACGCCTTCGCCGCGGCCGCGTGGGGCGCCTGGCGCAACACCGCGGCGGCGTAAATTGCCGTGGTGTTTTCCTGGGCGGGAATCGCCACCCCGGCGATAGGGTTGCCGATCGTCTTCTGAAAGAGCACCTCCGACGACCAGGTGACGCCCGCGTCGGATTCTTTCCTCAGAATGCGCATGGGCGTCTGCCGGTGGTGAATGTGGGTGAGGAAGGTGGTCCCGTCTTTCACCTTTATCTGCATCACCTTGCCCACCAGTTCGTCGCCCCCTGCCTTGCGCAGCGATTCTTCAATCTGGCGGGCCACGCCTTCCCAGGCGGGATTGGGCATGGAGAGCCGAATCTTGCTGCTGCCCAGATCGAGCAGGGAGCGAATGCCGAGGGGATTGCCGGCATGCACCATGATTTCCAACTGGTTGCTGGCGTAGTGAACCGGCTTTTCCACCAGGCCCTGCTGTTCCATCTGCGACAGAACCCGCGCCCCGGCTTCGTACACGTCGGCCTGGGCCTGCAGGGTCAGGTTGCCCAGGGTGAGGATTCCGTTGTGTTTCATCTGGTGGCGCAGGATTCCCGGAGGCAAGGTTTCATAAAAGATGCGCCCGCGCAGTTCCGGGTGCTGCTTCTCGAAGCCCGCCACGAGATCCGGCAAAACCATGAACTGGTTACCGCCAATAAACAGCACCAGTCTCGCTTCCGCCAGATTGCCGTGCAGGTCGGGAACGTTGTCCACGTCGTCCACCTGGAAAACGTAGCCCTTCTCGGCTGCCGGGTTGTTCCGGCCCTGGCTCCAGGGCGGCGCCTGCTGTGCCGCGGCCACTGCGGGCACGCCGCTCGCCAGCGTCAAAAGCAAACACCAGCACGCGGTCATCGCTTTTTCTCGAGTGATTTCATGGGATTAGACCTTGAGATAAGTGTAATGGCCTTCGCTCTGCAGCAGGAGGAGGCTGGCCACCATGGAGGCCACCACCAGGACTCCGTTGTGCACGTGCGCCAGCATGTCTTTCACGATCTCTTCCGGCGTTGCCGTGAGCTTCCACTGGCGGCGCAGGGCTCGCGCCTGCTCCTCGAGTGCGGTGTGGCAGCTGAGAAATTTCACTCCTCGCGCTTGCAGTCCCTGCACGCTGGCGTCCTGGTAAATGGAATTTTCATCGTTGGGATCGCGCGAGCCATTCTTGGCCGCCTTGCTGGGGTAGTAGGGATTGCGCACCGCCGGCTTGCCGGTATCCGGATCGGTCTCTTTAAGCCATTCGCCAATGCGGTATTTCTGCCAGACGTAATCGTCATAGTTGAGCAGGTTGGCAGGTCCGTGCAGCCCGGCCAGAAGGCGGATTTGCGCTGTGGGAATGCCGAAGCCGAAGTGCAGCCCGTTGAGAGAGTTCTTGATGTTTTTGAGAAACATGCCGTCGCTAATGGCGGTTACGTCATAGGCCTGCTTGGCGCGCGCCGGCACCCGCAGCAACTGGTCAAATTCCTTGACGTTCCAATCGCCACGCTGGTAAACGAGTTGCGCTTCCGCCGTTTCTCCTCCCACGGCGGCCAGCGCCGCCAGTCCCACTGCTGCCTGCCCCACAAAACCGCGACGAGACAATTTGCTCATGGCATAGCTCCTTTATGACAACTTTGGAGTCAACTGATAAAACGGAATCCCGGCAATCCGGGGCTGCGCTTCACGGTTCTTCCAGCCGGTCGTGTTTCGGCGTGGCCGTCGAAAGGGGCCGTTCCGACCCGCGATAGAGCGAGCGAATATAAAAAGTAACCGCCTGAACTTCCGCCTGCGTCAGCCGCGGCCAGGCCGGCATGGCGCTGCCCGGAACTCCCTCAGCCATCACGCGCGCCGCCGCCGCGTAGGTCGGGCGCATCCCGCTGAAATCGGCCGGCGGCGGCTTGGAGCCCAACGCCCCGGGGCCGTTGCCCAGGCCCTGGTCCCCATGGCACCGCGCGCAATGCACAACATAAACCTTGCGTCCCG
>DASVBI010000743.1:0-4330 GCA_036375915.1 Terriglobales bacterium
TGGCACGCGAGTACCGGCGGCAGCAGCGCACAGTCGGCATTATCGCCGTGGACCCCACCAGCCCCTTCAGCGGGGGCGCCATCCTGGGCGACCGCATCCGCATGCAGGCTCATCACGCCGATCCCGGCATCTACATCCGCAGCATGGCCACGCGAGGCTCCCTCGGCGGCTTGGCCGGCACCACCGCCGACGTGGCCACCGTGCTCGGCGCTTCCGGCCGCGACCTGGTGCTGATTGAAACCGTGGGCGTGGGCCAGGACGAGGTGGACATCGTGCGCCTGGCCGACGTAACCGTAGTCATTCTGGTTCCCGGCATGGGCGACGATGTACAGACCATCAAGGCCGGCATCATGGAGATTGCCGACATCTTCGTCATCAACAAGAGCGACCGCGAAGGGGCCGAGCGCGTGGAGCGCGAGATTCGCGCCCTGCAAGGGCTGGCCGCGCGCCAGGACCACTGGAGTCCGCCTATCGTCAAGACGGTGGCCACCGAGGGCACGGGCACAACGGAATTGGCCAAGGCCATCGCCGACTACGAGGCCTACCTGGCCAAACACAATCTCGTTCTAAAGAAGCGAACGCGCCACTGGCACGACCGCCTGCTGGAGATGCTGCGCGATTCCCTGCTCCGCCGCGTAATGCGCGAACAACTGGGCGAAAACGAGGTCGGCCGCTATGCCGCCGAAGTTGCCCAGCACAAGCGCGACCCGTATTCTCTAGTGGAAGAGATTGTCGCCAGCCTGGGGAAAAACGATGTTCGACATTGACCACCTGGGAGTCGCCGTCAAGTCACTGGCCGCCGCCCGCCACTTCTATGAGGACCTTGGCCTGCCGGTGGTGGGCGAGGAGACAGTCGAAGGCGAGCAGGTGCGCCTGGCCATGGTGCCGGTGGGCGAAAGCCGCATCGAATTGCTGGAGGCGACCTCGCCGGAGTCGGCCATTGCCCGTTTTATCGCCAAGCGCGGCGAGGGTCTGCACCACATCGCCCTGCGGGTGAACGACCTTGCCGCCACGGTCGAGCGCCTTAAGCAGAAGGGCACGCGCCTGATCTCCGAGGACATCAAGGTGGGCGCCGGCGGCCATCTCTACGTCTTCGTTCATCCCTCCAGCACCGGCGGCGTTTTGCTCGAACTTTGCGAGGACCCGCCCCAGGGCGTCTGAACATGCTGCTGCTGGCCGCCGATACTTCCGGCAAATATGGCAGCCTTGCGCTGGCCCGCGGCGACCAGCACAGCTTTGAGACCCTGGAAGTTGTGCCCCTGACCGGGGGCGCTTTTTCCGCGCAGCTGGTGCCGCAGATCGCCGGCCTGCTTTTTCGCCACGGCTTTTCCAGGCACAATCTCGACGCTTTTGTGGTCGCCTCCGGTCCCGGTTCCTTCACCGGCCTGCGCGTCGGCCTGGCCGCCATCAAAGGCCTGGCGGAAGTTCTGCACAAGCCGATTGCGGCCGTCTCGCTGCTGGAAGTGCTGGCCTTAGCAGCACACTCCGAAGGCGCCTTGGTCGCGGCGCTCGACGCCGGACGCGGCGAGGTCTATGCCGGAGACTACGAGGTCGCGGCCGGCAAAGCCCGGCTGCATTGCGAAAGCCTGTTGAAGGAAGAAGAATTCGTAGCCCTGGTCAGGGGCAAGCTCGCCGCCGTCGTCACCCCTGACAAACTGGCGCTCGGCTGGGCGCAAAAGCATGGATTCGAAGTTTGTGCCGTCGAGCACCTGCGCAGCGACGCTGTGGCACGCCTCGGTTTGGGAAAGCTGCTGGCCGGCGAAACTGTGTCTCCAGCCGAGCTTGAAGCCAATTACATTCGCCGTTCCGACGCGGAAATCATCGCCCCGCGGTAATAGTAGTTGCCTACCTCCGACTGTTTTGGAATTGTGGAGCGCTTCCGTACGCCAGTGAGAACCCGCCAACGCCTTATAGAGGCCGCCCCGAGGTCACCAGTTAAGCCCATGCCGGCCGGTCGGCCATGTACTGGGGTGCAGCCCGAGGTTCCCACTCCGGCGCCCAAAAGGCCGATCATGGCCGCTTTTCTCATATATGTGGGCCGGCAACACTGGTATAGTTTGAGGCGGAGCCGCGGCCACCAGCCGCGCTGGTCTTCCTGCTCCCCGGCGGCCCACACGGCCGGGTTGCGTTTCTGGATGCAGCGTAAATTCCATCTTTGCCTCTTTTTGGCTGGACTGCTGCTGGCCGGCACCGCGGCGCACGCGGCTGCCAACTTCACTGCCCAGGAACGGCTCGGCTATAACGTGGGCGATCAATGGGAGCCGGCTACCGCTGCGGATGGGTTTGGCCACGTTTACCTGCTCTACCCGCAGTACGGCGTTGTGCCCGGATGTCCCACTTGCCCCAGCCCGAGCATGATCCTGCAGGTCAGCAATGACCGCGGCTTGACTTGGTCGGCGCCGCGCATCATCGCGCCCGCCGGCGATGGCCAGTACGATCCCCAGATTGTCGTTGATCCGCTCGACCACCGCACTGTCTACGCCTCCTGGTTGCAGAATTCCAAGAGCAACACCGTGGTCGCCAAGTCATCTGATTCCGGCCAGACGTGGTCTCTGGTGGTTGCCAACCGCATCGCCAATGGAGTGGACAAAGATGTCCTGGCGGTGCGCGGCAACGATGTTTACGTCGCGTACAGCCAGGGGCCAAGGCTCTGGGTTTCAGCTTCCCACAATGGCGGCCAGACTTTCTCAGCCTCCAGCCTCAACAATAATCCCAGGCTGCGTTGGCTCACCGCGGGGGGCGCGGCCATTGACCCCGCCGGAAACGTTTATTTTGCCTGGGCGGGCTACAAGCAACGGGAAGGCATCAACGGACCTGTAAGCCTCTACTTGAGCAAGTCGAGCGACGGCGGCGCTAGCTGGCAGACGTCTCTATTCGACTCCTCCGCTGCCCCTCCGGGCTGCGCCGGCCACAAATGTGGCTGGGCATTCCTGGGGGCGCAGATGACCATCGCTTCCGACGCCGGCGGCACTCTCTACGCCTTATGGAATGCCGGACACGCCAGCGGCGGCCCGGAACGCATCTACTTCGCCTCTTCCACCACGGCTGGCGCTTCCTGGTCGCCCCGCCAGGACGTCTCAGCCGCCCCCCTGGGCGTAGAGCATAGCTTTCCCGCGCTGGTGGCCGGCACCGCCGGCGATGTGCGCGTGGCCTGGATGGATACCCGCTCCGCGCCCTATTGGAATATCTTCTATCGCAGTTCCACCAACGGCGGCGCGTCCTGGTCCGAAGAAATGCGGATGAACTCTTTTGTCGCCGGCTATAGCTACATTTCTTCCGCTGGTTTCAGTTTTCCCTTTGGAGATTATTTCCAGATGGCGATTGACGATCTGGGTCGCACCCATGTGGTTTGGGGAGAAGGGCTGAACTGGAACACGCCTGGCTCCATCTGGTACGCCCGCGGCAGATAATTCCTCGATTCAGACTCGCTCATCAAGAATTGCGGGACGGCTGACAATTCAGTCGGATTCAGCACTGCTTCGAGACCATTCTGCGATCCACTCCCACATTGGGGAAATAGGAGAGGGAAGGAAGTGCTGGATAAACACTCGAAACAATTGCAAGCCTCGTCGGCGCCTGACCTGCACTTCACACGCTAAAAATCCAAAAGGCCGCCTGGCAGCGCAGGCAGCCTTTTGTTCAAGGGAGAATAGTTCTAACGGAGTTCAAAACCGTCAAAACTTTCTGGCGAAATCTTATGAGTCGCCAAAGCGGGGTGTCAAGGTTTTTTTCGAGAATAACTGCCTTATTTTTCAATAATTTAGAAATTAACTGATGGCTTGCACCAGAAGCATAAAAATGGGGCATGGGGCGGATTTAACCCCGAGCATAAATCACTAACTTGTCTGCCTTCATGAGTTTAGGTGGGGTTAGCGCCAGTCTCGCAGCTTCAGGCTGATGATTTCCATGTCCTTGGAGCGGTCGAAAACGCGATCCGGAAACAGGCGCTTCATCAAAAGCCGGAAACCACCAAACAGCAACCCGGCAACCAGGGAAAATCCAATGAGAATGGCGACCAGCAGAATCACACCCACTAACAGATTGCCGAGGTTGTCGCGCTTGCTGAAAAACGTATTCTGGTTCCAGGTAATATCGGCGTCGTAGTTGACCTGGTCGAGCAGCGACTTGGCGTCACCATTGGAAACCTGGCCGGACACGAGGGCCACGATGGGACCACTACGCTTTACGCGGCTGGCGGGGTTTTCCCGCTGCGAGGTGGCATGCAGGGCGGCATCAATCGCTTTCGTGCGATCGGCGGCAATCTGCGGCGTGGGATAGGAAATCACCATGAGGGTGGCATCGCCCTGAGAGCCCGCCGAAGTTGCGTATT
>DASVBI010000095.1:0-3660 GCA_036375915.1 Terriglobales bacterium
AAACTGCTGGAGCGGGGTTATGAAGTAGACGTGGTTGATTTCTTCTGGTTTGGGAACAACCTGCCGCGGGCTGCCGGCATAGTTCACAAGGACCTGTTCGAGCTGACGGTGCAGGACTTGCACGGCTATGAGCAGGTCATCTTCCTGGCCGGCCTCTCCAACGATCCCATGGCTGAGTTTTCGCCGAGTAAGAACTTCGTCTATAACGCGGCCGCTCCCGCCTACCTCGCGTACATTGCCAAGAAGGCCAAAGTGCGGCGATACGTATATGCCAGTACCTGCTCTGTCTACGGCTACACCGAGAACAGACTGTACGACGAGGAGAGCCCCGCCGTTGCGCACTATCCCTATGGCATCTCCAAGCTGCAAGGCGAACAGGCAGCGCTCCGGCTGCAAGATGATGATGCTTCCGTGGTCGCTCTCCGCATGGGGACTATCTCCGGCTACAGTCCCCGGATGCGCCTTGACCTGGTCGTAAACACGATGTTCAGGGATGCGGTACGCCACCAGTTAATCACGGTCAACAATCCGGCTATCTGGCGCCCGGTGCTGAGCATCGAAGACGCAACCAGCGCCTATATTCGCGCCATCGAAGCAGGCCCGGACGTCAGCGGCATCTTCAACATCGCCTCCGCCAACTACACTGTCGGCGAAATTGCGGACCTGGTGAAACTTGAGGTGGAAGCTCAGATTGGAATTCGTCCGCGCCTGTGCATAAGGCACATGGATGAGTTCCGCAGTTACAAGGTGAACATCCAGAAGGCGGCCGACGTGCTCAGTTTTCATCCTCGCGACGACATTCGCGCCATCGTGCGACACCTGATCCTCCACCTGGACGCGTTCAAGGACTGGGACAATCCCGCCTACTACAACCTGGAGCGCTTCAAAATGCTGGAGAGTTTGCCGGCCGGTCTGGCCTTGACGGCAAACGGAGCCGTGGCCTCATGAGCGCTGGAACCAGCGGGCTCGAGCAGCGCCTGCCGGTGGAGTCGTTCACCTACGTGGTAGGCAAACGGATCTTCGATTTCTGCTTTGCTGCCGCGGCCATTGTTCTGACTGCTCCCCTGATGTTGCTGATCGCCCTGGCCATCAAGCTGACCTCGCCAGGCCCCGTGCTATTTGTCCAGGAGCGGGTGGGCCTGAATGGCAGAACCTTCCGCATGTACAAGTTCCGCACCATGCGGGCGTCCGGCGCAGCGGAGAGCGCTTGCCTGTGGACGCGGCGCAGCGATCCACGGCGCACCGGCATCGGTTGCTGGCTGCGGGCCGCAAGCTTGGATGAACTGCCCCAGTTTTTCAATGTTCTGAATGGTGAAATGAGCGTAGTCGGCCCCAGGCCAGAACGGCCGTATTTTGTTGAACAGTTTATGAGGACTGTCTCCCTCTACAACACCCGACATTACCTGAAGGTGGGTATTACGGGTTGGGCGCAAGTTAATGGCTGGCGAGGCGATACGTCCATCGTCGAGCGGGTCGAGCACGACCTCTATTACCTTAAAAACTGGAGTTTTGGTTTTGACTTACGCATCATCCTGCTCACCATTCGGCACCTATTCTCGCCAAGGAATGCCTACTGAACACTTTTGGCCTCACATGTGGCTTCAGGATTTAGCGCCGGCGTCTCACCGGCGGTCTTGCTCCCGCCCTCAGTCCTTGCGCCGCGGGCTTCCTCGCCCGCGAAGTACGCCTGTATCCCGCTCAGTGCCGCGCATCTCTAATCCGTGGCCGCTGTTTGTGGCAACTGGCGGCTCAGAGCGACAGCGCATCCCATCAAAAGCCACAAAGCCCCCATGACCTCGCCGTCGCCCAGCGTGTAATGCACAAAGGAAGCAATAACGAAGCCTGCTGCGCTTCCCAATAACCCTAACGCCAGTCCCCGCGAGAACCAGTCATCTTCCCGGGTAAGTCGCAGATTGCGTACCAGCAAGCGAAGCCAGGCGACCAACAGCCACGCCCAGGCGACTAATCCTGCGACTCCGGAATCCACCGCAATTTGGATAGGCGTGGAATGAAAGTGGCTCAGCTTTGCGGGATAGGTTTTGTAGGCTTGCAGGTTCCATTGCCGCCCGTGTGAAAAGATGCTGTCCCAGCCAATGCCGAGCAGGGGATGACGAACGATTAGCCGGGGGCTGTCTCGCCACATCATGACGCGCGTCTGGTCCTGTTCTCCGTACCAGCGGGCAAGATGGCGCGTGTCGCGTGTCCAGGCCAGGGTGGCGATGATCCCTATGGCGATGGTGAGGAGTGACATGCGGCGCAGCCTCTGCCCGGCGCATTGCGAGACCATGAGCAAGAATGAGATGAGCAGGGCAACGATGTAGGCTCGAGTCATTGTCAGCCACAGGCTGGCAGCCAGAAGCAGTGTCAACGCTCCCAGCAGAACCTGACCGGCAAAATTCGGGGTATTCAGCAGCAGTCCACAGGACAAAGCTGTCAGCACCATGAGCAGACCTGCGTAAGGGATCGAGTTGTAGAACCCGCCTTGCGCCCGCAATGGAGTGCCCCGAGCCAGCGAAGCGGTGGGATCGGCGAGCCAGCCATCCAGATCGGAACGCGCAATAACAACATCGAAATGCTGCAGCGGGTAGGTGCGGGCCACGTGCAGTTTGAGTTTTTGATCGCCTCGGGTCAGTTGTAACGCATGTTTCCACTGCCCCAGAGTGCGAGTGCGATGTCCGTTGATCTCCTGAATCATGTCGCCGGACCACAGCCCATCACCCGCCAGCGGGCAATCCCGCCGTACATAAGCCAGTTCGGTGCCGATGCCGGCAGTGTATTGCCAAGCCGTGCGTATCCCGCTGATGGAACTGGAGGCCAGGAGTAGGAAGACCAGCAGTTTGAGATCCCGTCTGCTCTGGACCACATCGGGCACAATCAGAATCAATACTCCCATACCGAACCAGCCCACGCGGGTCCAGCTGAGCAGGGGATCGTAGGAAAATGCGGCCGACAGCCCTGCAATCGCGAAGAAGGTGAGGAACGGGAGAGACAGGGCCTGGCAATTCACCCGGCGGACCACGGCACGGACAATCCACAATCCAAAGGCGAGGCGCGAAATCAACTGGACGAAGTGGGACGAGAAAGGAGCCGCTGCGGCCACTACCAGCAAGAGCACGAAGATCGCCTGGCCCAGTCGCTCCGCCGCGCGTTGCCGTGCCTGAAGCCTGTGTCCCTGGCCATGACGGTCCGTCTGCACCACGCACTGCCTCTTCTCGGCGGCAACTCCACTCACCACGGGCTCTCCGCGTTGGCCAGCGAAGGTTGACGAAGCGGTTTCTGCCATAGGTCAAATCGGCGGCTCAGCCACCGTAAATTTTCTGTAGCCTTTAGCGTAAGGCTGCTGTCCTTCCTATAGCAATGGAACAGACCTCCGTGACCCACTGTTGGTTACTTTTTCCGCTTGCGGCAACAGCCCTGCCGGCGAGCCAGATGAAGCGTGCAACGCAGCTCCTGCGTCGCCAGGGGTGGAAATCGTTTTGCTGGCTCGTAGTGCCGGCCATTTATTTGGGGCTGTTCGGCGAATTCAGCATTGGCGACGGCACCATCCTGCCCCCATCGCTGATTGTTGTCGGCGCGTGCATGCTCCTGTTCGTGGTTTTCGCAGCGATTCATTTTCGCCGGCTGGGCCATTTTTCACTCTTGTTCCCGAGCGCCTGGTAC
>DASVBI010000336.1:0-6744 GCA_036375915.1 Terriglobales bacterium
CCTGCTGCTGGCCGCGCGCGACCTGCAGGCGCGGGGCGCGCTGGTGGGCTCGCTGGTGGTGGCCACCACCATGTCCAACATGGGGCTGGAGATTGCCCTGCGCCGCTCCGGCATTCGCATGCTGCGCGCTCCCGTGGGCGACAAGTACGTGCTCGAGGAAATGCTCAAGCACGGCAGCACGCTGGGTGGAGAGCAATCCGGCCACATCATCTTTCGCGATGGCGATGCCACCACCGGCGATGGCCTGCTCACCGCCCTGCGCGTGCTGCAGGTGATGGCGCGCAGCGGTAAGCCGCTGGCCGAACTGGTGGCCGACCTCAAGGTCTTCCCTCAGACCATCAAGAATGTGCGCGTGCGCGAAAAGAAGCCGCTGATGGAAATTCCCGCTGTCGCCGCAGCCATTACCGCCGGGGAGAAGGAACTGGACGGCAACGGCCGGGTGGTGGTGCGCTACTCCGGCACCGAAGCTCTAGCCCGGGTAATGGTGGAGGCCGAAGACGAAGTCAAAATGCACCGCCTGGCCAATGCGATCGTCGCCGCCATCCAGCAAGCACTGGGAACTTCTTAGACCGCGGATGCAAGCGGAGTCGCCACAGATTTGTCGCACAGGACTGGACTCCGCTATTTGGCCGTGAGCTGCCGCTTTACGATCTCGCTCACCAGCTTGCCATCCACGCGAGCGCCGGCGGCCTGAAAGTGGGTCATAACCGCCTTCATGACCGTGCCCATGTCCTTTAGTGTGGGAGTGCCCAACTCCGCCAGCTTGGCCCGCACCACCGCCTCGATTTCCGACTCCGGCGCCGCCTGCGGCAGGTAGGATTCAATGAGCTTGATCTCGGCGGCTTCCTTGTCCGCCAGTTCCTGGCGCCCGCCCTTGGTGAACTGCTCCACCGAGTCTTTGCGCTGCTTTATCAGGGTGTTGAGGACCTGCATCTCCTCGCTGTCCTCAAGCTTGCCCCGCTTTTCGATTTCGCGGTTTTTGAGCGCGGCTTTAACCATGCGCAGGGCGGAAAGACGGCGCTCATCCCGGGCGCGCATAGCCTCGGTCATGTCCTTTTGTACTTTTTCGCTGATGCTCATCGTGGTTCATTATAGAGGCTGGCCTTCCCCTGCAACGGTATGATTGCGCCCCAGGGGCCGCAGTGTACCCCTGGTTGGACTTGCCGGGGTCCCCAGGACTCCGCGCAGGCCTTCGCGCAACAGCGCCCGGCGCTGGGCAACATAATGAGCTCACTTTCACCATTAGCCATCGTACTGGGGATTATCTTCGGACTCGCCGTGCTGGGCGCGGTGATCGCCCTGGTGTATAACCTGCGCAAGTTTGCCGGGTTTCGCCGGATCGGCCGGGACGCGGAAAAGATTGCCGATTCCCTGGCGGGTGAGCTGTTTCGCGATGGCGACGACCTGGTGGTTTCCGGCAACATCAGCCGCCTTCCCACGGTGGTGCGTTTCTCCAACAAGCAAGACGTGCCCGGCCTGAACATCCGCATGGGGGTGCCGGCCAACTTTACATTGTGGATAGCGCCACGTTCCGCCGACCCCGGAGAGGGCCGGGCTACGCTGCGTACCGGCGACACCGCTTTTGACAATCGCTTTATTACCCGCAGCGATGATCCCGGACAGGCGCGCCTGTTCCTCGCCTTGCAAACAGTGCCCCGTGCCATTCATCAGCTGGCCTGCGGCAACGGAAGTTTCCTGGCCATTAGCCCAGCCTCGGTGGAAATCAGCGAACTGGAGATTCCCGCCGAATCCGTCGCTTCCCATGTCCTGGAACATCTGCAGTCGGTGGTTACCCTGGCGGCCGCTCTCAAGCACATGCCGGCCGCCGACACCGTCAAAGTGGAGCCGCTGCGCAAGGAGCGGCGCATTCTGGGTCGTGCCGCAATTGTGGTGGGAGCTATTACGGCAGTGGCAGTGGTCATTGCCGCTACCCAGCGGGAGGGGGCCAGGGAGATCCCCGTGCTGGCCCAGGCCCCAAGCGTCGCCGCCGGTGTCCTGCCGGTTGACGCCAGCCGCATTGCGGGAGTGGACGGCTGGCGGGCGGCGACCCCGGACGACTTCGATCCCGATGCGGCCGCCTGGTTGCGCGCCGCAGGAGCACCGGTGAGCGGCCGCATTACAGGAGACTTCTCCGGCCGCGGCGGCGACCAGGATGTGGGTTATGTTCTGGTGCGTTCCGATGGAATGCGGCGTATCGTCCTGCTGGCTGGCGACGAGGATCTCTATGACGTCCGCTACCCTGAGATCGCCGTTGCCGCGCGCGTGCCCAAGTCCACGCTGAATGGAATCCGCTGGGTAGGCCCTGCCCCGGTTAACGTCACCGGCGACGGCCTGTTGATTGTGCGCTCCACAGACGACCCACATTCGGGTCTGGTGCTGTTTGTCGCCAATGGCCGTATCGTGACCGCCGTGCCCGACAATTATCAGAACCTCAGCCCGCAGTAGAAGCAGCCCCGCTTCTCAGGAGGCCTTGGCCTCCGGTTGGAGTTGCAGGCTCTCGACCAGTTTCTTGCTGCGCACGTGATCCAGATAGCGGTGCCGGCGGCAGAAATGCGACCCTTCCTGAGTGGCGCGACGGCAGCGTCCGCTCTGCAGCATAATTGCGGAACGGAGTTGTGTAGCATGGCAGCGCTGCGCCCCACACGAGGCACAGATGTTGTCTTCACGCCAGGCGTGGCGATGTCGGTTCATACTCATATATCGAAGCCCTATCTGCTGCGCTGGCGTTTCGGCCAGCAAGTCGCGGGAGCGACTTTGGAATCCGGGTATCCCCGCCAGCCCGAACAAGCAACCCTTCACTGGCGTGCCGGCAGGTATCAGTGCAATTATTTGGACGTCTGGGTGTTCACAAACGTTGTGTGGCTTTGCAGGTAGAACCGCGGAAAGTGGTAGCAGCGTCAGGGCTTAACAAGCTTGGGCTAGCAAGGGATAGGGTTGCATGTCGCGAAGGCGAAATCCGCCTTGCGGCGGCGGTTCCCGCTTTGAACCAGCCCCCTTCATCAACTCTCCCGGAATGTTTTGCTTCCGCTGCCACCTGCGCTAAGCTGAAAGGGATTCCTAATACCTCAAGAAAAGGCCTCCTCCTATCATGCTGCGAAAGACGCGCTTGTTTACTCCCGGCCCCACGCCGCTGCTGCCTGCGGCGCAGGTGGCCATGGCCTCCGCCGGCATGCACCACCGCACCGCCGAGTTCCGCTCCCTGTTCACCCGCACCTTGGCTGATCTGAAAGAATTTATCGGCACCAGGAACGACGTTCTCCTGCTCGCCTCTTCGGGCACCGGCGCCATGGAAGCTTCCGTCTCCAATCTGACCTCACCGGGCGACCAGGTTGTGGTGCTCACCGCCGGCAAGTTTGGTGAGCGCTGGCGCGACCTTGCCCAGGCCTACGGCTGCCAGGTGGAAGTGGCCAGTACCGCTTATGGGCAAACCTTTTCCAGCGCCCAGCTGCGCGAAAAGCTGACCCCTGGGGTGCGCGCTGTCTACGTACAGGCCACGGAGAGCTCGACCGGGGCCAGGCACGACGTGGAAGCCATCGCCGGGCTGGTGCGGGCGCAGGCGCCGCAAGCCCTGCTGGTGGTGGACGCCATCACCGGCCTGGGCACTACCCGCCTGGATGTGGACGGCTGGGGCCTTGACGTGATCATTGGGGGCTCGCAGAAAGCGCTGATGATTCCCCCGGGGTTGTCCTACCTGGCGGTGAGCGAGCGCGCCTGGCAGCGGGCGGAGAGCGCGCGTTCGCCACGCTATTATTTCGACCTGCGCAGGGAGCGCAAAGCCGCCGCCAAAGGCGAGTCGGCCTACACCCCGGCCACGGCGCTCATTGCCGCCCTGGGCGCTGCCCTGGAATACCTGCGGCAGGGGGGCGATGGCAGCCTGGCCGCGGGGCGCGACCGCCTGATCGCCGGCGCCGAACTCTGCGCCCAGATGACCCGGGCCGCGGTCGCCGCCTTAGGTCTGCGCCTGTTCGCTCCCACTGCCCCGGCTTCAGCGCTCACCGCCGTGGTGCCGCCTGCGGGGCTCGATTCGGGCAAGGTAGTGGCTGGATTGCGCGAGACCTTTGGCGCGGTGGTGGCCAACGGGCAGGGCGAGATGAAGGGCAAGCTCTTCCGCATCGCCCATATCGGTTACTACGACTACCTGGACACCATCGGCGTGATTGGCGCGCTGGAGCACGTGCTGGCCGCCACCGGGGCGCCCGTCGAACTGGGCGCCGGCTTACGCGCCGCCCAGGAAGTCTATGCCGCCGCAGCCGACGCCGCCGAACCGGCCGCCGCCCGCGCCTGACAGGAAGCTGCCATGAAAATCGTTATCGCAGAGAAAATCTCCTCCGCGGCCATTGGCCTGCTCAAGGAAGAGTCCCGCTGGACGGTGGTTACCCACGAACAGCTCAACGGCAACCTGGCCACGCAGGTGGAGAGCGCGGACGCCCTGATCGTGCGCTCTGCCGTTTTCGTGGACTCCGCCCTGCTGGAGCACGCCCGCAAACTGCGCGTCATCGGCCGTGCCGGCGTAGGCGTAGACAACATTGACCTGGAAGCCGCCACCCGCAAGGGCATCGCGGTCATGAACACGCCCGGCGCCAACGCCGTAGCCGTGGCTGAGCATACCTTGGGCCTCATGCTGGCCCTGGCTCGCCACCTCTGCCGCGCCGATCAGAGCACCCATGCCGGCAAATGGGAAAAAAAAGCGCTGCAGGGGAGCGAGCTGCGCGGCAAGACCCTGGGCATAGTCGGCTTGGGCCGCATCGGCATGGAGGTGGCTAAGCGGGCCGGCGTCTTCGGCATGAAGGTAATCGCGCATGATCCCTTTATTTCCACCTCCGTGACACGGGAGCAAGGCATTCGACTCACCGAACTGGACGAAGTTTACCGGGAAAGCGACTACCTGACCCTGCACGTCGGCCTGACGCCCCAAACGGCGCACATGATCAATGCCGAGTCGTTGCCCAAGCTGAAGCGCGGGGCGCGTCTTATCAACTGCGCCCGCGGCGAACTGGTGGATGCGGCCGCGCTGGCCGAGGCGCTCAAGTCCGGCCACCTGGCCGGCGCCGGCTTGGATGTCTTTGAAGTGGAGCCGCCCAAGGGATCGCCCCTGCTCGAGCTTGCCAATGTGGTGCTCACGCCGCATATCGGCGGCTCCACCCATGAGGCCCAGGAGGCGGTCGGCTACCAGATCGCGCAGCAGGTGTTGGAATACCTGAAGCACGGCGTGATTCAGAACGCCGTCAATGTGCCTTCTGTTTCCCACGACGAGTACCTTCAGATGCAGCCTTACATCGTGCTGGCTGAGCGCATGGGGGGCTTCCTGGCGCAAATTGTGGAAGGCGCGCCGCAGGAGATCTCGCTGCGTTACACCGGAGCCATTGCCGAGTGGAAGACGGAACTGGTGCGCAACGCGGCCATCAAGGGCGTGCTCAACCAGATGGTCTCGGAGAACGCCAACCTGGTGAATGCCGCCGCCCTGGCGGAAAGCTGCGGCGTGCGCGTGCACGAGGCGCGCAAGAGCAAGGGCGTGGGCGGGGCGGGCAACGTCATTTCGCTGCTGCTTAAGAGCTCGGCGCAGGAATGCCTGGTCAAGGGCACGGTCCTGCATGGCCAGTCGCCGCGCCTATTGGCGGTGGACGATATTGACGTGGAAGCACCGCTGGAGCGCAACCTCATCTACCTGCGCAACCGCGACGTTCCCGGGGTCATCGGCAGGATTGGCACCACTTTGGGCGAGCACAAAATCAACATCGCGGACTTCTCGCTGGGACGCCGAGCGCACAACGGCGAAGGCGGCGTGCGCCAGGCCATTGCTGTGGTCCACGTGGACAGCCGGGTGCCGGAGAACGTGCTGGCGGAGCTGCGGAAGATACCGGCGGTGGAGTCTGCGCGCGCCATCCGCCTGTGACCCTTTTCGCCACAGAGGACACAGAGAGCACAGAGGATTGGCAATTTGGTAATTTCTAATTTGTAATTTCGCGGCTCGCCGAAGATTTGATTCCTCAATCTGATTCGTCTTTCATTCGTCAATCTTCAATCTTCAATCGTCAATTGGTGCTCTCATTCGTCAATCTTCATTCTTCAATCACAACAGCCGGTCGCCGCGGTAGATGAGCTGGCCATCCACCAGGCGGGCTTCCGCCATGAGCTTATGGGGACGCACCGGCCCAGTGTCGTCAATGTGCAGCACCTCGTGGCCGAGAGCCACCAGGTAATCGGAAACCAGCATTCTGTGGCAGCGAAAGTACACGCGCTCGGCGCACATGATGGCGGCGGGCGCCTGTGCGGCAAGGCGCAGCAGTTCTTCAATGGCGCGCTGGAACGGTTCGGTCAGCATGTAGTCTGCGTAATTGCGGAAGCTGTCGTTGCGCAACGCCACATTGGGCGAGTCGTCGCGCTGTTTCTTGCGCCGCCCGCCCAGGTCCTTCATCCACAGGTAGGCGATGCCGGCCTGGGGCAGTTCCTGCTGCAGCGCCTCGCGGTTGAAGTGGGGCAGCCGCCGCGACATGGGAAAGGAACGGATGTCCACCAGGGTGCGGATGCCATGCGCCTGCAGAGCGGCAATCAGTTCCTGCAAGGTGCGGGTGGAATGGCCGATGGTGAAAACCGTGATGGATGATTGACGATTTTCGATTGACGATTGACCCGCGTCCATTTGCGTTGAACCGTGACCTGACCGCCTTGTTTCCAATCTGAATTCATCAAGGAATTCAATCTGCAGTCGTCAATTTTCAATCATCCATTTCTCCGTGCCTCCGT
>DASVBI010000575.1:0-3426 GCA_036375915.1 Terriglobales bacterium
TCTGGACAAAGCCGTTCCTGCCTAAGCCCAAGTATTTTCGGCCTTAGAGGCCAAGTTTAACCTTGGGAGAGCCCAAGAACGACGATCGAGAACTGTTTTCCCTTCTAAGCAACCCGGTTCCAACTTGTGGAATCCAGATACAATGGTGCTCGCCCGGGGTGGGGTGATTGGGTGGTTCTATACCGAGCTTCGGTGTGGAACGTTCATCTCACCTTGCCAGCAGCTCTGATTTCCAGCCTCTTTGAGGAGTTCCCCTTGGCCGACCAGAATGTCCGCATGTTGGTTGTGGACGACGACGCGACTATGTCCCGCTATCTTTCCGCCTATTTCGCCCGCCGTAATTTCGAGGTCAACACCGCGGGCAGCGGGGAAGAGGCTATCCGCATGTTTCGCTCCTACGACCCCAGTGTGGTCCTGCTCGACATATCCATGCCCGGCATGGATGGCATTGAGACCCTGGAACGCCTGAAGCAGATTAAACCCGAAGTAGCTGTGGTCATGCTCTCCGGCCAGAACAGCCCGGAGCAGATTTTCAAGGCTTCCAAGCTAGGCGCCGAAGACTACATCAGCAAGCCCTTTGAGCCCAAAGAGTTGGAGGTCCGGCTCAGCAAAGTGATGGACAAGCAGAAACTGCTCACCGAAGTCAGCCAGTTGCGCGAGCAGGTGCGCCGGCAGAGTGATTTCTCCATGACCTTCGGCAACAGCCCAAAGATGGAGGAGGTCAAGATGACCATTGAGCAGGTGGCGGACACCAATGCCACCGTGCTCATTCGCGGCGAAAGCGGCACCGGTAAGGAAGTGGTGGCGCGCATGGTCCATTCCTTTTCCGGGCGGCGCGAGCGCAGCTTCGTCAAGGTCAACTGCGCCGCTATCCCCAATGAGTTGCTGGAAAGCGAGCTCTTCGGCTACGAGCCGGGGGCTTTTACCGGAGCTAGCCGGCAGAAGCCGGGCAAATTCGATCAGGCCAACCAGGGCACGCTGTTTCTAGACGAAATCAGTGAAATGCACCCGGCCCTGCAAGCCAAGCTATTGCACGTGCTGCAGGACGGGGAATTCTCCCGCCTGGGCGGCAAGCGCGATATCTCGGTGGATGTGCGCATCCTGGCGGCCACCAACAAGCCGCTGGAGCAGGCGGTGCAGAACGGCCAGTTTCGCGAAGACCTTTTCTACCGCCTCAATGTGGTCACCATCCACATTCCACCCCTGCGCGAGCGCCAGGAGGAGATTCCGCTGTTCCTGGAGTACTTTTTGCGGCGTTACAGCGAGTATTACGGCAAGCAGCCGCCGCCCTTTAGCGATTACGCCCGTAGCCGCATGATGGATTACGCCTGGCCGGGTAACATCCGCGAGCTGGAAAACATGGTGAAGCGCTACGTGATCGTTGGTAATGAGGGGCAAATTATCCGCGAGCTGTCCACCCATAAACCCATCGTTTCCTCTTACATGCAGCCGCTGGCTGCGGCGGCGGCAGCGGCCGCCGGCCCGGGCAGCGAGGTTCACGATGTAGCCGCGGCGGTACCTGCGGGCAATGGCGAAGCGGAATCCATTTCCCTGCTTGAGATCGGACGGCGCGCGGCCATGAAGGCGGAGCAGGAGGCTATCGAACGCGTCCTGGTGCAGACCCGGTGGAATCGCCGCCAGGCGGCCAAGATCCTCAAAATCAGCTATAAAGCCTTGCTCAACAAGCTGAAGGTGATGGAGCAGCAGAGCCGTCTCGCAAAAGAGCAAAGACCTGCCTAGCATTGGAAGACGCTTGCAACCTGTTATCAGTTGGTCAACCTCAGGCAGGGCTGTGCAACCTTCACCCCCTTAGTCCTAAGTCACAAAATGGAAAGGACTTCGTCCTGACCTCACAAACGGCCCTGCGACCGTGGGCCTTTGGCTCAGGAAGTGCTACCTCTAAGGGCAATAAAAGAGGCCGTTTCAACCAAATGACTTCAACCCTCTTCGGACTATCTCGACATCTCCAATCCGGCTCTGTTTTTTGTGCCGGTAAGCATCGCCTTCCCTGACTTTCCCTCCCTCCCTTGCCTCTTTAGGGTGGCCCCAGAAATGGGGCCGCTTTTTTTTTTGAGGTGGTTAACTCCAGGCTTTTGTCTCTTGGCTGCAGACTGGGATTCTCGCCACCTACCGGGGTGCCCGATGAGGTGATGAACTCTGCGGCGTTTGTCGCTCAGGACTCGACGGGTGAAGGGCTTGATGTGCGGCCGCTCAAGGCCTAAAGCCGAAAAGCGTAGACGGTTTTTCGAGTCGCTCGGCGGCCGCCATCTCCGCCAGTTGACGCTTTTCGATTTCCGCGAATATGATGAATGTTTACCCCAAATGAGCGGGAAGTTTTAGGAAGGCTGCCAACCAGCAAGCGGTAGGGACGTACATGGACAAGCGGAAATTGGAGCAATTTAAAAAGCGGCTGGAAGAACGCCAGCACCAGCTCAAGCGTAACGTGTCGCGCACCGAACAGGACGGCCGTTCCGCCGATGAGGGTACGGCACAGGATATCGCCGATCGAGCGGCCAGCTCTTACAACAAGGAATTCCTTTTCCACCAGAGTAACAATGAGCGCCAGCTCCTGCAGATGGTGGAAGGCGCTCTCAGCCGCATCCACGAAGGAACCTTTGGGCAATGCATCTCCTGCGGCAAGGAGATCAATCCCAAGCGTCTGGAAGCGGTGCCTTGGACTCGCCACTGCATCGAATGCCAGGAAAAGCTGGAGCAGGGGCGGCTGGAAGAAGCGTCGCGGTGAGGCAGTTGCCAGTGGTCAGTTCACAGTTTCCGGTTGCTCGCTGGTAGCCAATATCGAAGCGGTAATCTATTCTCATATCCCAGTACTCAGTTCTCCGCTTATCGCCTTTCGGCGTACCCTGCATCAACTGACCACTGACCACTGGCAACTGCCTACTGCGGTTTCTGTGGCGGTTGTTGCTGTTGCTGTTTCTTTCCCCCAAAAACCTGATTCAGTATGTCGCCCAGGGGATTGGCCTTGGGCTGCTGTTGGTTTGGAGTTTGCCCGGGCGGTGGCTGCGCCGGAGGCTGCCCGGAGCTTGCCGGCGGTTGTTTTTGCTGTCCTGCAATAGCACCAAGAATATTGCCTAGGTTTGGTTTCTGGCCGTTCTTTCCTCCCAGCAGAGCGCCAACCGCCTGCCCCAGAGCGGGGTTGGCGGTAGTCGGCAGCACGCGCTGCAGCTTCATCTGCGCCAGCTTCTGGACGTCGGGGGCAACGATGGGGTGCTGGAAGGTTCCTGTTACCAGCACCGGAATTACCAGCTCGCCCTGCTGGTTGGCCAGCGCGGTGTTCATAAATCCGCCTACGTTGGTGCCCCCTACCTTATTGGAGAACCATTTGGACAACACCGCGGTGAGGTGCAGGTTCAGGGCATTGTTGACCAGGTTCACCGCTCCCGTGGCGCCCAGGCTGCCGCCTTCGAT
>DASVBI010000762.1:0-2978 GCA_036375915.1 Terriglobales bacterium
CCCCTCATACCTCAAACCCGGCTCCTGGTCCTCGACCTCACCGGGTTGGCTTACATGGATAGCTCCGGCCTGGGAGTCCTGGTCGGGCTTTACGTCTCCGCCCGCACCGCCGGCTGCCAGCTGCAGCTCATCAATCTCAACCAGCGCATTCGACAGCTTCTGGGCATGACCCACCTGCTCTCCGCCTTTGAGGCCTGCGGCAAATACATGATCAAAATGCCGTGAAGCGCCCTGGGGCAAGGTGATCAGGAGCTTGACTTCGTCCCTGCCTCTGAGGCAGCCGCGCCCGCTGATGTTACATTGACTGCTTCAATATGGCAGGCCGGCAGCCAAAGCGAGCGGCGACTGCTGCGAAAGCGAGCAGAACCATGCCACCCCTGCCCCGGATTGCCGTGGACACGGGCGGCACCTTCACCGACTGCGTGTGGGTGGAAAAAGGGCGCCTGCAGATGCTGAAAGTGTTCTCTACTCCGGACGATCCCTCGCAGGCCATTGCGAAGGCAGTGGAGCGTTCGGGCTTGGCTTCCGCGCTGGTGCTGTTGCACGGGACCACCGTGGGCACCAACTCCCTGCTGCAGCGCCGGGGAGCGCGCGTGGCCTTCGTTACCACCGCGGGCTTCGAGGATTCCATCCAGATCGGCCGCCAGGCCCGTCCCAAGCTCTACGATTTTTTCTTTGACCCGGTGGAGCCGCTGGTCCCTCCGGAACTGCGCTTTGGCGTGCGCGAGCGCACCGCCTGCGGCGGGGAAGTGCTGGAGCGGCCCAGCGAGTCAGAGCTGCGCCGGCTGCGGCAGGCGCTGCAGGACGCGAACCCGGAGTCCGTCGCCTTGTCGTTGCTGTTCTCATTTGTGAACCCGGAAAATGAACGCGCCGTGGCCCGGGCCCTGGAGGGGCTGGGACAGACCCCGGTGCCGCTTTCGCTGGCGCATGTGGTTCTGCCTGAATTTCGCGAATACGAGCGCGCCAGCACCGTCGTCGTCAATGCCTACCTCCGGCCGCTGATGCAGCGCTACCTGGAAAATCTCGCCCGCCGTCTCGCCGCCCGCAGTGCAAATGGCCGCTCGGCGGCGGTCTTTATCATGCAGTCCAGCGGCGGCATCACTTCCCTGGCCGCGGCCGCCGCCGAACCCGTCCGCACCGTGCTTTCCGGGCCTGCGGGAGGAGTGGTGGGAGCGGCCGCCTTGGCCCGGCGCAGCGGTTTCTCCCGCATCATCTCTTTCGACATGGGCGGCACCTCCACCGACGTCGCTCTGGTGGATGGCGAGCCACGAGCCAGCAACGAAGCCGAAGTGGCCGGCCTCCCCGTGCGCGTTCCCATGCTCGACATTCATACCGTGGGCGCCGGCGGCGGCTCCATCGCCCGCTTCGATGCCGGCGGCGCTCTGCGCGTGGGGCCGCTTTCCGCCGGCGCCCATCCCGGTCCCATCTGCTATGGCAAAGGCGAGGAACCCACGGTCACCGACGCCAACCTGCTGTTGGGCCGCCTGCCCGCCGACAGCTTCCTGGGGGGAGAGTTTGTTCTTGAGGCCGAGCGCGCCCGGCGAGTGCTGAAGAACTGGCTGCGGAAGAATCGTTCCCCGCTGACCGTGGAGGGCTTCGCCGCCGGCGTGATTCGCGTGGTTAATGCCACCATGGAAAAAGCGGTGCGCGTGGTTTCCATCGAGCGCGGCTACGACCCTCGCGACTTCACCCTGGTGGCCTTCGGCGGCGCGGGCGGCATGCACGCCTGCGAACTGGCGGCGGCTCTGGGCATTCCCCGCGTGCTGCTGCCGCCCCTGCCCGGCGCCCTCTCCGCCTACGGCATTCTGGTCAGCGATGTGGTTAAGGATTACTCCCGCACCGTGCTCTGGCGGGTTGCCGGGCAATTGCCCCTGCCGGACCTTCAGCGGCAGTTCCGCGCCTTTGAGCGCGAAGCGCGCGCAGCTTTTCGCCGCGAAAAATGGGCCGGTGTGCCCCGCTTTCAGCCCAGCCTCGATCTCCGTTATCGCGGCCAGGGATACGAGCTGAATTTGCCCTTTTCCGCCGGCTCCCTGGCTGCCTTCCACCGCGAGCACCAGCGCCGCTATGGCTATAGCCGCCCCCAGCGGGAGGTGGAGATCGTCACTCTCAGATTGCGTGCTCTTCTGCCCAGCCCCGGCGTGCCTCGGGCTGGTTTGGGAGCGCCGTCCTCGCAAGCGCCGGAGCGCCGTCCGGTAATCTTCGACGGCCGCAGCCTGTCCACACCGCTTTACCAGCGCGCCTCCCTCTCGCCGCTCCGCCCTTATCGCGGCCCCGCCATCGTAACTGAATACGGCGCCACCACCGTGGTTCCTCCGGGCTTCCGCTTCCGCGTGGATCGCAACGCAAGCCTGATCATGGAGAGATTTTAGCCACAGAGACGCGGAGTGAAGGGAGAGCCGCGGAAGCGCCCGGCCTTGGGCCTTCCTTGCTCGGTGCCTCTATGCCTCTGCGGCCAAAAGGAAGGCGTCCCGTAGGACGCCCTTTTGTAAAGCTTAGCGGCGGCGGAATTAGGCGACGTTCTCGTCCTTCTCCTTGCGCTCGCGTTCTTTGCGCCGGGCTTCAGCTTCGGCTTCGGCGTCGTCCGCGGCTTTTTGTCCCGCGTCCTTGACTTTGCCCCAGGCGTTCTGCACTTTGCCTTCAACCTGCTTGGCCGCGCCTTTGGCCTGGCTCTCTTCGTCGCCCGTCCACTCTCCCGCTTGACGCTGGATGCGGCCCGCGATGTCCTTGGCCTTGCCTTTCACTTCGTCTTTGTCCATGTGCTGCCCTCCTCAGAGCAGGATAAAATGTGAAAACGTACTGGAGATTGGATGGCGGCACCCCCCGCCGGGTGGGTTCCTGAAATTCGGGCGCTCAGGCTGGCGTGTCGCGGTGGGTGAGTACCTGGAAGACGAAGGCCAGCACGGCAAACAGCAGCAGCACCTGAACAAAGGCCCCAAAGCTCCAACTGGGGATTACAAACAGCAGCCAGATGGCCAACA
>DASVBI010000024.1:0-5073 GCA_036375915.1 Terriglobales bacterium
CAGCAGGGTGGTATTGGAGTCGAGCCTGGGCAGCACCTCGCCCAGCACGCGGTCAATCTGCTGGTGAAAACCCTCCAGGGGATTGCCGTATTGCGCCGCCAGGTTGGGATCATAGGCGGGATGGTGCGGGTCCATGAGGCGCCACATCATGTGGCCGTTCAGGTCGAGGCTGGAAAAATAGAAGAAGAAGACGCCGCGGCGGAACTTGGGGAACTCGGCGTTGAAGATGTGGCGCTGCTCGGCGGCCACTTCGCGGGCCTGCTGCAGGTATTCGCCGTCGTCCAGCACGCCGTCAGAGAGGGCCTTGGTGTCTTCGGCGATGCCCTGAGTGTAGAAGTCGCCGACCTGGCGCCATAAATCGCGGGAGAGGCTGGCGGGTGTCGAGAGAGGCAGGGCGGGATCGGCGGGGTCAATGTTGACCGGGGAGATGTAGAGCTGAAAACGCGGGTGCACCTGCTTGAGGAAAAGGCGGCAGATGCCGCTGACGCTTTCCAGTCCGGGAATGAGGGAAAAATCAACGTGCACCCAGCCGCTCCATTCGCCTTCGCGGAGGATGAATTCCTGGTCCTGGATGGCGATTTTGGCCACCGGCGAAACCGGGTCCACCGAAACCGTGAAGGGCACCAGGGCGGGAGGCCAGCCCCGGCGAAAGCTGTTCTTGGGGCCTTCCAGATTGGCGGCGACGCGCCAGTTCTGCACCATGACGGGAATAATTTCGCCGCCCTCGACTTCACCGGCCTGAACGGTGGGGTCGTCGGTATAGAAGCTGAAAGTGCCGTAGCCGCCGCGCAGGTCAGGGGTGCCCATGCCGGCCAGGGTGCGGGCCTTGGAGGCGCTGGGCGGGAAGTTAGCGGGCATGTGAAAAACGCTGGTGGGAATGCCGTGGTCTTCCAGAATGTTCCAGAAGGGCTGGCCGTGGCGCAGAAGTTCGGCGGTGCCGCTGCCCAGGGGAATGACCCAGGAGCCAAGATGCAGGTTGTGCCTGGGCGGCTCCACGCGGGAGGTGGAGAGATAAGGCTCCATGGTGGCGGGGTCGCGGTGGACGAAATCGAAGATGCCGTGACCGCCGGGATCGAGGCCGGTGATGAGGTTGGACCAGGCGACCGGGCTTTGCGGAGGCGTGCTGGTGGTGAGCGTGTGAAACGAACCTTGGCGCGCCAGAGCGGCGAAGTTGGGCATCTTGCCTTCGCGCATAAAACGGTCCAGCAGCTGCGGGTCCATGCCGTCAATGCCCAGGATGATGAGCTTGTGATGGCCGCGGTAGTGGTTGCGCGCGGGAAGCTGGGAATAGAGCAAGCCGGCGGCGCCGATGACCACCGCGACCAGAAGCCATTTCGCCTTGCTCACGGCAGGACTCCGCTTTGAGGAGAGGGCCGGTGGGATGCGAACTGAGAGGCTGGCGACAACACGCGTGCTTTTGGCTTGGGTAGCTGGGAATTGGCGATGCTTAGCTTTTAGTGCAAAGCGGAGGGGAAAGTCAAGACGGGGCGGGAGCAGGCTTCTGTGTCGGTCGGGGAGCAGAGCGGCGGGGGCGAAACCAGGTGGTGATTAACATTGCTTATCAGGGTGATAACAACAATGAGTTGACCGCGACGCAGGGTGAACCGCAGAATGGAGCAATCCGCTCCACAGCGATGGGCCAGCAACGGCGGGCCGCGACCCGCCGCGGTATGGCGCTTCTGCCTTAAAAGAGCGAACCGGGCTGAGCCAGAAAAAGGAAAGAATGGCAACCACTACCGATAGCATTCGCACACAACAATTTTCCCCATTACAACCACCACGGCGATACCTTTTTGGCCCCGGGCCAACGCAAGTGCATCCGCGGGTGTATGAGGCTCTAGCCAAGCCCATCGTGAGCCACGTGGACCCGTATTTCTTCCGCGTCATGGAGGAGGTGCAGGGGCTGCTGAAGATGGTGTTCGGCGCCGAGCAGGGGGTCACGCTGGCAGTTTCGGGCACGGGCAGCGGAGGGATGGAGGCGGCGGTCTCCAACTTCGTGGAGCCGGGGATGAAGTGCGCCGTTTTTGCCAACGGCTTTTTCTGCGACCGGATAACGGAAATGGCCAAGCGGCACGGGGCCGAAGTGGTTCGCCGGGAGAAGCCCTGGGGCGAGACGTTCAGCGATGACGAGGCGCGGGAGTTCATCGGCCGGGAAAAACCGCAAGTTGTGGCCTACGTGCAGGCGGAGACTTCCACGGGCGCGCTGCAGCCGGGGAAGGCGCTGTGCGCGGCGGCACATGAAGCCGGGGCCATGGTGATCGCCGATTGCGTGACCTCGCTGGGCGGGCTGCCGGTAGAGGTGGACAAGACCGGCATTGACGTGGGCTATAGCTGCACCCAGAAGGGTTTGAGCTGTCCGCCGGGACTCTCGCCCATGGCGCTTTCCCAACGGGCCATGAATTGGCTGGGGCAGCGGCGGACGCCGGTGCCCAACTGGTATTTCGATTTGAAGCTGATTTACGACTACTCGACGGTTTCGCACCGCTATCATCACACCGCGCCCATCTCCATGTTCTACGCGTTGCGGGAAGCCCTGGTGCTGGTGGCCGAAGAGGGGGTGGAGAAGCGCTGGGAACGGCATCGGCGGTGCCATGCGATGTTCGTCAAGGGCATGGAGGAGATGGGGCTGCGGATGTTTGTGCCGGAAGGACAGCGGATTCCTACGCTCAACACGGTATGCGTGCCGGCGGGCGTGGATGACGCCAAGGTAAGAAAACGGCTGCTGGAGGGTCCGGGCATCGAGATCCAGAGCGGCTTTGGACCGCTGGCGGGCAAGGTGTTCCGCATAGGGATCATGGGCCCGCTGGCCACGGAGGAGAACGTGCAGTTCCTGCTGCGCGAGATGGGGCGCGCGTTGGCGGCGGAAGGGTACAAGGCCTAGATGAGGGGTCTGCGGGCAGGGCTCATCTGGCGGTGCGCGCTTGCCGTGCTGCTGCTCTCGGCCTCCCTGCTGGCGGCGGAAAAACCGAACATCATTCTTATAACCCTGGATTCCACGCGGGCCGACCGCATGGGTTTTCTGGGCGGCAAGGGCGGGCTGACGCCCAGCCTGGACGCGCTGGCCAGGCAGAGCATTGTTTTCGAACATGCCTATGCGCAGTCGCCCAGCACGGTGGCTTCGCACGCGGCGCTGCTGACCGGCACTTATCCTCCTTACAACAACGTGAGCGAATTGGGCGCGGGGCTGGGGGCAACGCTGCCTTATTTGCCGGAACTGCTGCGCGCGGCGGGATATCGCACAGCGGCATTTGTGGGCACGCTGCAACTGGACCCGCGCCAGGGCTTCGCGCCCGGCTTCGACCGCGGTTTTGAAAAATATGACGCCGGATTCCGCCTGCCGCAAACCGGCGAGAGCCGCTATGGAACGGTGGAGCGGCGCGGCGGGGAAGTGGTGGCGCATGCCCTGGCCTGGCTGCAGCGCCCGGGAAAGGGGCCATTCTTCCTCTGGCTGGAGCTGAACGATGCGCATGCGCCCTACCAGCCGCCGGCGGGCTACGCGCGGGCGGGCGCGGCATACAACGGCGAAATCAAGTATGCCGACGCGCAGGCAGGCAAGCTCATTTCCGCGCTGCGCGCGCGCAAGCTCTATGACGGGGCGCTGATCGTGGTGGCCGGAGATCACGGTGAGTCGCTGGGAGCGTACGGGGAGGAGACGCACGGTGTTTTTCTTTATGACGAGACCATCCACGTGCCCCTGCTGGTGAAGCTGCCGCAGAACCGGGCTGGGAAGGCGGCGCAGCATGTGCGCCTGGTAGACGTGGCGTCCACGGCGCTGGAGGTGGCGGGAGTGCCGGTGCCGCCGCAGATGCAGGGCCAGTCGCTGCTGCGGGCCATGCGGCAGGCGGGACCTGGCGAGGCGGCATATGCGCGCTCCGATTTGGGGCAGGAAGGGTTCGGCTGGAGCCGGCTGGAAGCGTGGCGGGCGGGCAAGTATCTGTACATTCGCGCGCCCAAGCCGGAGCTCTACGACCTGGAAGGCGATCCCGGAGCCGCGCGCAACCTGGCGGGCAGTTCGCAGGCCACGGCGGGAACGATGGCGGCGCAGTTGCTGGCCTTCGATGGACGCATGACGGGCAAGGCCAGCAGCAGCGCGCAATTGAGTTCCAGCGAACTGCAGAAGCTGGCCTCGCTGGGGTACGTGGGACTGCAAAAGCCGGTTTCGTCCGGTGAAGGCGCGGTTAGCGGCACCGACCCCAAGGACGAGATCGCGCTGGCCAACAAAGTAGAAGAGGCCATGCAGGAGATCGAAGACGGCAAGCCGCAGAGGGCGAACGCGGCCTTGCAGGCGGTGCTGAAAAGCCATCCGGGAATGTTTCTGGCGCAATTTGCCGCGGGTACAGCAAAAATGCAGGAGCGGCAATACGCGGCTGCGGTTCCATTTTTGCGCAAGGCGATTGAGCTCGAACCGCAGGCGGCGTGGGCCTATTACGAAATGGGCGAGGCGCTGGCCCATACCGGCGACTGGAAGGGCGCGGCCACGCACCTGGAGATAGCAACGGCGCGCCTGCCGGAGATGGCGCAGGCGCATGCCACGCTGGCTGAAGCCTACCAGCATTTGGGGCGGGCAGCGGAAGCGAAGAAGGAGCAGGAGCGAGCAGAGCAGCTCAGGAACGCAGGAAAGTAGGAATCGGGAGTCGGCGCTAGAGTGGGCGCTGGAGATGCGGCTCGCAGGAGTCACCAGGGCTGAAGCCCGGTTCTTCTAGAAGTTGCTTTTCGCCCGGCTGAAGCCGGGCGCTTCCACGGGAACAGACACGGCTACGAGCCACGCGGCTGATCCGGCCGATTGGGCGGGGGTAGAGAGCCGGCCGGATATGGTAGATTCAAAAGAGAGTGGGCGCGTAGCTCAGTTGGTAGAGCAATGCCCTTTTAAGGCATGGGTCGCAGGTTCGAGTCCTGCCGCGCTCACCAAGCTAACCCTGGGCGAGGTGGGCCATAGAAAGCCCGTGCGCTGACATGTCCCAGGCGACCCGCCCCGGTTCACCGCGGTCAGGCACAGAGTGGGTTGAGTTGTCCTCTAATAGCCAGCGTCTATGCTGCTCTGAGCAGTTCTGAGCCACACTCTGGCACGGTTTC
>DASVBI010000009.1:0-5689 GCA_036375915.1 Terriglobales bacterium
ACGAAGAAAAAGGCGTCGACAACGTCTGGATCGAACCCCTTGATGGTTCTAAGGGACGGCAGGTAACAAGATTCACCTCCGACAAGATTCAGGACTTTCGCTGGTCGCCCGACGACAAGAGCCTCGCGGTCCTGCGCTATAGCTCCACGTCTGACGTTATCCTCATGCACGACGCCGGAGCCCCGAATTGATGATGGGCGGGTGGTCTCTGAAGCGTAGAGTTCCCTGTGCCGCCTACAAAGCTCGAGAGAGGGCTCCCGCTTGTGATTTTTGTGGCGCGGGCGCCCTCGCCCGCGAAAACACCTGCGGCGCCCAGGAGTTGATCCATCGCAAAGATTTGTAAGAGTGCTAAGGACTGTTTACACCTGTTATCCCAGCTCGGCCTGAATGGTCGTTGTGCCTGGCGCGTTCCGCGCTACGATGCAGCTAGACTTGGGCATTGGGTACTCTCCCGGTGCTCGCGGTGTCTATGTTTACGTATATGAGGCATGCCTTTCGGACAGCACCGCTCATCCACAAACCGAACTGGTATTTAGTAACAAGCATTGCGCTCCTGCTGAGCGTTGGGATATTCGCCATAAGTTTTGCTCTGTTCAGGTCGAAGGGCGTGCATGGCATTTCACCAGTGCTGAGCATAGTGCATGTCGGACCAACTGGAAGAGGTAGCATTCAAACGGACGTCTCTGCCATGCGTGATGGACGCTTTTTCGTAACAATCACAAGCGTAAGCTTGCTCTCTTTTTCGAAGTGCAAGCAACGGACGGGGACGTTGCCACGTCAGGTCTTCGAACAGTGCAAATCAATTCTCGCGCCCGAATTTCAGACGAGTCGGAGTGCTCGCCTGCCGGCTTGTGTCAATGGTCGGCAATGCTGGTACATGCAAGCACGAGTGGGAAACACATATCATTGCGCCGCCTTCAGCGGAGACGACGCCAAAGCCAACCTCACATTCCAGAAGTTGGTGAACTGCTACACCTCGGTGAACAACATGGATTCCGGCCAGTTCGGTAAAGAGAGCGACTGTAGCAGTGGTGCTCCCAACTATTATGAGGATTGGTGCAGCGGCAAAGGACTGGAATAATTGGTGTGAAATCACCTTATCACACTCTAGGACTTGCACCGCATATTGTGCAGCGAAACTAGAAGCGAAACTCTCCCAACAACCTTCGCGCCATCGAAGTGTTTACAATAGGAGTGATGCGGCGTGCACTTCTTCCTATCCTTCTGGCGGCTTTAAGCTGGCCGGCGCTCGCCCGGCAGAACCAATCGCAAACTCCTCCTGCGCAGAGTCCGACGACCGAAGCTCCGCCGACGACCACTCCGCCTCCACCTTCCCAGGTTCCGGCGCAGCCTTCCACGCCCGCCGGCGCGCAGCCGGCGCCGGCCACCCAGGCCCCTCCCTCGTCGGCGGAAAAGAAAACTGTGAAGCAGAAAACTGCCCGGAAGAAAAAGACCGGGAAGCATCACAAGAAGAGGACGTCAAAAACGCAGACCGAGACCGCAGCCGATTCCGGACCGCGCCGCGTTGTAGTGCGCCGCGGCGGCACCAGCGACACCGGCGGGCAGCTCGAACCCGGCGTGCCCCAATCGGAAGCCGACCATCAGCGCCAGAGCACCGATCAACTCCTGGAAGACACCGGCGCCAACCTGAAGAAAATCAGCCAGCGCAAACTCACTCCCGACCAGCAGGACATGGTGCGCCAGATCACGTTTTATATGGAGCAGTCGCGTTCAGCGAACCAGGAAGGCGACTTGGGACGCGCCCGCAACCTGGCGCTCAAGGCGCGCCAGTTGTGCGATGCGCTGGCCCGCCAATAATCTCAGGCCTGGGTTGCGGCGCTGCCCTCCAGTTGGGAACGCACCGCCTGCAACAGCCAGTTTCCCGCGTCTCCCGCTTCCTGCATGGAGAAATCCTGGTGCAGGGAAATGACGGGCACGCCCGGCCGCACCTCCTGCAACATGGCGGCCGTGGCCCGGCCACGTGCCGACTGCATTTCATGGCCCAGGATTACCAGGGCAGGCGCGGTCGCTTTCAGCAAAATCACGGCGTCCGGCAAATTGCTGGTGGTAAGCGCTTCGTAACCGGAACCGCGCAGCACCTCGCGCACGTACACCAGCGTGTCAACGCTGGGATGAATGCACAAAACCCGGCACGTGGGCGCAGCGGTTTTGGATTCGGAGGTGCGGCTGCGCCGATAGAAGGCGGAAACGGCCTCCACCTCCGACTCGTGTACATCGAAGACCTGCAGTAGATTGGTGAGTTTCAGAAGCCGGTGCACGGCAGGCGGCGCGGCGCACAGTTTCAGGTCGCCCCCGGAGCGGCGAATCCTGGCCACCAGCCTCACCAGCGTGCCCAGCCCGCTGCTGTCAATAAAGTTCACCTCGGCCACGTCCAGCACCAGATCACGGCAGCCCGTGCATAACTGGTTCACCCGCGACTCGATCTTTTGCGCTTCCGGGCCGGCAACAATGCGTCCCTCAGCCTTCACCACCACCACCCTGCCCAACTGGCGATCCTGCAGTTCCAGCGGCATCTAGCGTCTCCTTGGTTTCGCGCTGTTGACCTTTACAAGCAAGTCCTTGGCCGGCTGCTGGTAGGCGCCTTCGATGCCGGCGGCTTCGGTCAGCGAAGTTCGTGCTTCGGCCAGGCGGCCCAGCTTGGCGCAGGCATAGCCCAGGCGATAAAGCGCCATCTGATAGGACGCCGGATCTTCCTTGAGCAACGTGGTTGCCGATTTGAATTCAGTGATCGCGGCCGGGGTCTTGTCCTGGCGCATGAGGGCATAACCCAGAGCCGAATGGGCCACTCCGGCGGACAGCTTCTGCTGGCGCGTGGCATCAGGGGAATCCGCCTTGGCCAGTTCGATGGCTTTATGCGCGTAGGTAATCGCCTTGCCCAGATTTGTCTCCTTGGGCTGCTCAGAATAGGCATTGGCCAGCAGGATCAGCGTAGGCAGGCTGTTGGGATCGGTGGCCAGCGATTTTTCTCCGTAGGCCACCAGCCGCTCCGGCTCATTCAACTGCTGCAGGCTGTAGATGGCGTACTGCGAAACCGGCTCGGCGAATTTCGAACTGGGAAAGGCCGGCGTGTAGCGCTCGATGTAGGCCATGCGCGTCTTCGGGTCCTGCTCGGCGGCGATGGCGTTATAGCCCGCCGCCTCCAGGAACTCGTAAGACTGCTTGTCCGTGTCGCTCGGGCCTTCGCTGCTAGTGGCTGAAGCGTTGGTCAGCTTGGTCTTGCCGAAGCTGGCGTTATAAAGCTCGCCGCCCTGCACGGAATAGTCCAGCACCTTGCCCCAGTTCTTCAGTTGCTGAGCGATTCCCGCCTGCGACACCAGGATGTCGAGATTGTGGGGCGCGGCCGCCAGCGCTTTATCGCCCGCCTCCATTGCCTTGGCGTTATCGCCGGTGCTGGAATACGCCTGGGCGAGCTGCCAGTTGCCGTAGGCCATCGCCTGCGGGTTGGAGGAAAACTTCTGCACGAAATCCTGCAGCATGGTGATGCGCTTCTGCGCATCTGTTTCAGTGCTGATGGCCTGCAGCGCCTGGTCTTCCGGCGTGCCGGCGGGAATAATGATCTTTTCCAGCTGAGCTTGCGCCAATACCACCAGCAAAACGGGAATCAGCAGGGCCGACCAGCGAACGCGAACCATTTCTCACCTCCGCAAATGCCGGTACCGGGAAGGGGACGGCGGCGGCAAAGCAGCACCGCTGAACCGCCCACAATCTCCGGAGTGCGCCATGCTAGCGCCCTTTTCGCCCGGGGGCAAATTCTTTTCGCCCGCGAATTTAGGCGGATCGAGCGTCGCGCTGCATCTTGCCGGAGTCGAAACGCGGGCTGGGCGCCCGCCAGACAACCGCCGAAACGGCGCACGCTACGATTGGGCTGCTGGCGCTTCATCCCGCCCCAGCACCCGGTCGCTCAGCCGGCGCACCCAGCCGTGCCGGGGCTGGTAGGGAGGAAGCACAATGGCCTGGGCGCGCAATTCCGCCAGCGCGCTCTCCAGCGGCATGGAGTTCCACCTTTGAAGGCGCGGCTCGATCTCCGCCTGGTACTCCGGCTTCTGTGCCCAATAATGAAACAGGACATCGTCGCAGGCGTGTACCTGCGCGTTCTTCTGCAGGAAGTAGGCCACCGCGTACTGTTCCACCAGCTGCTTCTTGTAGTGCGGCGAAAGCGCATCAATGAACGCCAGCACCGTGTGCAGAAGGTGGAACTGCGAGGGGTGCAGACCGATGGCGCCCGAGTTCCACATGTCGGCGTTCAGGTCAATCGCGCTGCCGCGAAAATGGAATCTGCTCATGCGCTTGCGGAAGCGTTGCAGCTGCCCGGTGGGGTGGGCGAGCACCGCGTACTCCCTGCGGTGAAGCACAGCGCTGCCCGGGCCGATGCGGGCAAACACCGCGGCGAAATCGGCGATGAAGAATGTGTCCGAATCCGCGAAGAGCACGCGCTCCTCCGCGTGTTCGCTCGCCGCCTCCGCCAGAGCGGCAATCTTGATGCGGAAAGGATAGTCTCCCGGGCCGCGCCAGGCCCGCAACTTCTCTGCGGTCAACTCCCGTACCTGGATGTGGTCCGCGAGCGGCTGAAAAAAGCCGGGCGCATCGGTGTATACGTGCGCCTTGAGTTCCGGCGCTGCCTGCCACGCCAGCGCCGAGTAGGCCGCATACAAGGCTTGCACATGCACATTGCGATGGCCGCAGGCCAGGTAGATCAGGTGCTCCATTGAGGTTGTGGACGGCTGGGCTCGATTGTAACCCGCAAATCGCAGGATGGTAGACTGAGCCGGGAGCTCCGAGCGCAAATGAGTCTGGATGCGGCTGAGGCGAAGTATTCCCCCAAGGCGGCAGCCGACACTCCCTCTCCCCCGGCGCTTTCTCCGCGCCAGAAGCTGTTTCGCTCCCCGGCTTTCATCGTAGTGGCCGCTCTGCTGCTGCGCTTGCTGGTCATTACCGCAGGCCACACCTATCGCATCACTCCGCGGCGCGACCATTTCCAGTTCGGCTGGGAGATGGGACGCATTGCCCGCTCTCTCGCCACCGGCCACGGCTTCGCAAACCCTACCGATCTGGAAACCGGCCCGACGGCCTGGGAGGCGCCGCTCTATCCCTTTTTGCTGGCCGGAATCTTCAAGATATTCGGCATTTACACTCACGCGGCCGCCTGGGTCGTCTTCGCCCTTAACAGCCTGTTTTCGGCGCTGACCTGCCTGGCGATTTACCGCATCGGCCAGCGCTTGTTCGGCTCGCAGCCGGCGCGCTGGGCGGCCTGGACCTGGGCGCTCTTCCCTTACGCTATCTACTGGCCGGTGCGGATTGTGTGGGAAACCAGCCTCTCTGCGCTGCTGCTGAGCCTGGCCGTGCTCCTGCCCTTGCGCCTGCAGGAGCGCCCCCGCCGCGCCGACTGGTTGCTGCTGGGCGTGCTGTGGGGCGCGATGGCGCTGGCCAATCCCACGCTTCTGTCGTTTCTGCCCTTTTCCCTGGCCTGGCTGTGGTGGCGACTGCGCGGGCGCTCCGCCGGCGTGGCGGCTAACATCGCGCTGTCCCTCGTGCTGTGTGGCCTGATGGTCGCTCCCTGGCTGGTCCGAAACTATCGCGCCTTTGGACAGTTTGTTTTTATTCGCGACAACTTCGGCCTGGAAGTGCACATGGCTAACAACCCGGAGTCGGGCGGGCTCTGGACCCGGTC
>DASVBI010000007.1:0-2813 GCA_036375915.1 Terriglobales bacterium
CTGCCGCGCCTGCGGCCACACCGCGCAATGCGCCAACTGCGCCATCTCATTAACCCATCACAAGCGCGAGCACCGCCTGCAATGCCACTACTGCGGCTATCTGCAGGCGGTGCCCAAAGTGTGCGAGGAATGCGGCAGCGAGTACGTCTATTTTGTGGGCACGGGCTCGGAAAAACTGGAAGAGTTGCTGCACGGCATGTTTCCCCAGGCGCGCATCGGGCGTCTGGACCGCGACACCGTGCGCGGGCGCCACGACTTCGAGAGCATGCTCAACCAGCTGAGCGCGGGCGAACTGGACATCCTGGTGGGCACGCAGATGATCGCCAAGGGCCACGACGTGCACGGGGTCACCCTGGTGGGCGTGGTGGGCGCCGACATCGCCCTGGGCCTGCCCGACTTCCGCGCCGCTGAGCGCACCTTCCAGTTGCTCACCCAGGTCGCCGGCCGCGCCGGCCGGGGGGAGAGCCCGGGCAAAGTAGTGCTGCAAACCTGCTTCCCCGAGCATTACGCGGTGCAGTTCGCCGCCGCCCACGACTTCCGCGGCTTTTACGACAAGGAACTGCGCTACCGCAGCTGGATGCGCTACCCGCCCTTCAACGCGGTGGCCAACGTGCTGGTGCGCGGCGAAAAACTGGATGATGTGCTGAAATTTTCCGGGCTGCTGGGGCGCTGGTTGGAAAAGACCTCGCATGTGGGGATCCGGGTGCTGGGACCAGCGGCCGCGCCCCTGACCCGCCTCAAGCGCGACTATCGCTATCATTTCTTGCTTAAGTCCGGCAGCCGGGAAAAGCTCAATGCGCTGCTCCGCTCGATGCTGGCTTACGCCGGCGAGCAGAAAATTCCCCGCGGCAATCTGATTGTGGATGTGGATGCGGTGTGGCTGATGTAAGACAGTTGTCAGTTGCCAGTGGTCAGTTCTTAGTACTCAGCATTCAGCCCGTGAACAGCAGGCAATTAGCGCCTGGCATTTGGCCCCTAAACCGTCTTGCCGAAGCAAAGGAAATCGCAAAGGCCTGGGTGCTATTTGCTACCTGCCTGGTTTGCGGCTGAATGCAGCCCACTCGCAACTGGGAACTGGGAACTGGCAACTGACAACCGGCCACTGGCAACCGGGAAATCGTCAATTTCAATCAGTGCCAGGCCAGACCGGCGAGGCGGAAGGGCGCAGGCACGATGGTCAGAACGAGCATGGCTAAGGCGAATAAAGCCAGGAGCTTGCGATTCCTGTCCAGTCCGGGCCAGGGGCTCACGCGGGGATGGCGTAATCCGCTCAGAAAGAGCAAGACTGCCCACAGATACCATCCTTCCCAGTGCCCGAAGTAGCCCAGCAACAGGAGAGCCGCCAGGGTCAGCATTGATACCCAGCGGTGCGCCCGTGGCCACAGGGAGAACACAATGTGCCCGCCGTCAAGCTGGCCCCCCGGCAACAGATTCAGCGCGGTGGCGAACATGCCTACCCAGGCGGCAATCGCCATGGGGTGCAAGGCCATGTGATCCAGAGGGATAGCCGCATTCGGCCCCAGCCGGTGGGCGAGATGGAAAATGATGGGATAACCCAGCAGGATATCCGAGGAAGCCATGCCCGGAGCCATCGGTTGAGAGAGGAAAACGGCAACGCACAAAGTGATTACCGAGAGCACAAATCCCGCAATCGGTCCTGCAATTCCGATATCAAACAGGTCGCTGCGCGAACGGATGGGCGAGCGGATGAGGATGAAAGCTCCCATGGTACCGATTAGAGTGGGGGCGGGTATGAAGAACGGCAGAGTGGCGTACACGCCATACTTCATGCAGTAGTAGTAATGGCCCATCTCGTGCGCCAGCAAGATGATAAGCAGGGTAGCGGCGAAGGGAATGCCCAGCAGCAGGCGCGCCGGCTTTTCCAATGCCCATGCCAAAGGAAAGAAATACAGAAGCCCAGTTCCCTGCTCCAAAAGCGGCTGATGGTGCAGAAAGTTGTACTCCATGCGCGCTCCCACCACCAGGGTGGTGAACACGGTAGCCAGCAACAGAAGGGCGTGCAGCCAGTAGCGGCGCCGCGGCTGCGGCACTACGAAGACTTCAACCGGAGCGGGAAGTTCGTAGGTGGAGGGAATTGGGGAAAGAGGATCGGACATCAGTGCTCAAGAGATTGTATCAAGAGAGAGAAGCTGTGCGGCAGAGCTCAGAGCTCTGCCATTAAACGGTTTTGCTGTATCAAGGCGCCCCCATTGCATCTCGAGCGGTAACGCTCAGCGGACGCAACTAGGGTTGCAACCGCGTTCAGAGGAGGAATGCTGATGGCTGATGGCTGAATGCTTCTTTTCAGTCAATGGACTGCAGCTCTTTGCCCGGCTTGAAGCGCACCGCCTTGCCAGGAGGAATGCTCACCTCCGCGCCGGTGCGCGGATTGCGCCCGATGCCGGTCTTGCGCGGGCGCACGTTGAACACGCCAAATCCCCGCAGCTCAATGCGATCGCCCTTGGCCAGCGACTTCTTCATGCTCTCGAAGACGGTTTCCACCGCCAGCTCCGCCTTGGTTTTGGTGATGCCCGTCTTGTTAACCACTTCGTTGATGATGTCGAGTTTGATCACAAATCGCTCCGCCGGGGCGGTCCCCGGAACGTTCTGGCAAAAGTGGCGCTAAACTGCAGATACTAAAGGTCATCACTGTCAATGTCAACGTCGGATTTTAGCTGAGCGATGACCTCTAAGATGCCCTCCCGCGGTTGAGAAAAGTGCCGCATCTATCGCTGGCGCCTTCCCGAAGCGTATATTCCGGACGTGGTGCGCTTATGCTGCGGCTGCTTGCCGCTCTCGCCGGTATATGTTCC
>DASVBI010000505.1:0-10182 GCA_036375915.1 Terriglobales bacterium
GACCCCGCCACTGCACTCAAGCGGCTGCAGCAGGCGGAAACGGTTCTCAGCCAGGCTACGTCTGTCCCCAAATCGGATCGCGATGAAGAGTTGGCGCGCGTGCTGCGCTGGCGGGTGGCGCGCGCCGGCGATGCCGGCGACCAGACCGCCGCCGGTCAGGCCATGCAACAATTGCAAGCCATGGCTGCCAAGGGACACAGCCACGCTGTGCATCACTCCTGTGAAGCCGCCCTGGGCGCCAGGCTGATGCAGCAGGGCAAGTATGCCGAGGCCATTCCCCACCTGCAGGAAGACCACGACAACGCTTTCAGCATGAAGCTGCTGGCCGACGCTTACATGCGCACCGGCGCGACGGCGGAAGCGGAAGCCGAATCCAAGCTGCTGCACGCTCTCTACACGCCCACCATTGACCAAGCTGTGGTGGCGGTGCCGGGGCACGACCGCCTGGCGGAAAACCCGCAGTAACCGGCTGGGATGAAGCCCCTTCGGCAAGCTCAGGGCAGGCTACGCCCTTCCGAATAAGCCTGCGCGGGTTTGACGACCTATCGGGAACCACGAGCGCTCGACAACTGCCCCAGATTTGCCCGCACCAAGGTCGTGATGGCGCAAGGTGGCCCAGGTTCGCGCCCCACTCTTGGGCGCTAACCTGGGATCAGCAATATCCTCTCCCCGCCGCCTGTCGCTTGCCTCTCCCGATCCCGCGCCGTCCACTCTGACTCGATTTCCACGGCTCCTTTTTCTCGCAGTGCATAGTGACGAAAGCTGCTCCACGGCCAATCTTCCGGAAGCTCGCATAACCCCGCCTTCACCGGATTGCGATGAATGTAGCGCAGCTTCTCCACGAACTCGCGCTCATCGCGCACGTTGCGGTCGTAATAGCGCTTCTGCCAGAAGACGCCGGACGGTTGACCCAGGCTAGCGCCCAAAGCCCGGGCGCGAACCTGGGCCACCAGACGCTTGGCAAAGGATAACTTCAAGTAGTGCATGGCGTCTGCCAGAAGCCCGCGCTGCGTCTCGCTCAACAGCAAGTGCACGTGCTCGGGCATGACCACATATCCGTAGACGCACAGGGCGAAGTGGCAGCGCATTTCCTCCAGCACCTGGACGAAGAGATCGTAAACGGCGGGCGAATCGAACCCTCGCCGCCGATGGTAACAAGTGAAGGTCACAAAGTGAGACTGTGCGGATTGCTGAAAACGCTTGAGGCCATGCGGCATGGAGAAAGCCTAGGAGGATTCTTGCCTGCCTGCAGTGATGGATAACCCAGGTTAGCGCCCAAAAGCAGGGCGCGAACCTGGGCCACCTGCGTTGTGGGATATACCTGGGCCACCTGCCCGCAGTAACTTTCCCCTGCAGCAATGTAGACGTCCCACTCCAGAGGCACGTACTCCTCCTGGCAGCCCACCATGAGCGCCAATAATGGATGAGGAAAAACAAAGCTCCTCCCGCACTTGCGCACAGCCCGGTTTGGAGTAAAATGCCGCGATTCTTACTCCCAGGGTGGGGAACCGTATGGTCGAGAAGAAGTCCGATCGCCGCGCACGGCAGCGTTTTCCCGTGCATGTTCCGGTTTCGCTGAAAGCGGAACGCGGAGGTGTTCAGGAGGCTACCCAGACCCGCGACCTGAGCACCGCGGGCGTATTCGTTTACACCAGCTCGCGCATGCAGGAGGGCAGCGAACTGGAACTGGTTCTGGTGCTGCCCCAGGAAATTACCTTCTCCGACCGGCGCTGGGTATGCTGCCAGGCCTCGGTAGTGCGGGTGGAAGAGAATGCGAACCAGGGCAATTATGGCGTGGCCGCGGTGATCAAGCGTTTTGACGTGCTGCCCGAGATCTGAAGTGCCCGGCTTGGCTCCTGCACCCTTGAGGCCCGTGTGAACCCGTCTGCATCTCCCTCACCGCCGGTTTCACTGCTGGGAATCCCCTTTGACGAAAATTCCTCGTACCTGCGCGGCGCCGCCCAAGCCCCGCCGCGCATTGTGGAGGCGCTCAACTGCGAGTCCTCGAACCTGTGGACGGAAAACGGGACCGACCTCGAGGGCAAGGTGCGCGACGCGGGCAGCGTGCAGCTTCCCTCCGGCACGCCACAGGCCTTTGCCGCCATCGAGCAGGCGGTTGCCGCCCAGTTGCGCCAGGAGTCGCCGCTCATCCTGCTGGGCGGCGACCATTCCATTACCTATCCGGTGGTGAAGGCTTTCGCGGCCAAGTTTCCCAATTTGGAAATCATGCACTTTGACGCTCACCCCGACCTTTATGACCAGTTGGGCGGCAACCGCTTTTCCCATGCCTGCCCCTTTGCCCGCATCATGGAGGAGAAACTGGCCCGCCGACTGGTGCAGGCCGGCATTCGCACCATGAACGCCCATCAGCGAGAGCAAGCCCAGCGCTTCGGCGTGGAGGTACTGGAAATGAAGGACTTAGGGCGCTGGCCACGGTTCGTATTTGAGGGACCGGTTTATCTCTCCTTCGACCTGGACGTGCTGGACCCCGCCTTTGCTCCGGGCATCTCCCACTGGGAGCCTGGAGGCCTTTCGGTGCGGGAGGTCATCCATGCGCTCCAGTCCCTGCAGGGTCGAATAGTGGGGGCGGACCTGGTGGAATACAACCCAGAGCGGGACGAGAGCGGGCGGACGGCGATGGTTTGCGCCAAGGTAGTGAAGGAGATAGCTGCGCGGATGCTGGGCGGCTAGCTGGCCAAGCTTTCCCTTTTTGGGCTGAAACGGTTGCCAAATTAGGACAGTGAATTGCAAAAAAGTTCACTTTTGGGCGGTTTGACGGCGCAAAATCCGCAGGGTTTTAGTCCGACAACGAAAACGCAGCCTCTCGTGCGCGGACCACTTGCGCCTCCGCTGGAACTGGCTTGAGCCCCACGGAAGGCATGTTTCTCTCTATTATTGCAGTGGTTTGCCACGCTAATTCTGAGGGCAGGAGTGGCCACGAAGGGGAAAAGGAGCGAGGGCGAGCCCGCCAGCCAAGTCACTTAAGTACCGTAGCACCCCATTTGGTGCAAAGATTGCTCTTAAGTGATTGCTGGCACTTGTCGGCGCGGACTCCACTCATTGGAAGGGGCAGGGCGGTGTGGATCAATAAACTACGCTGGGGCGTATTAAGACTGCTGACGCCGGTTGGGCCCCGTTATGTGAAGCCCGCCTTCTGGGAGCGGGTTTACCTGCTGTGGGTGTTCCGCTACTTCAGCGTGCTGCCGCAGAACGTGCTGAGTCGGCGGGCGCGCACCCTGATCGAAAATCTCTGCGTGCGCCAGCACAGCGAGTCGCACGGCTTCTTCTATTCCATCACGGACCAACCTGTGATCGGCACCGTGGAGCGGGTGCCACAGTTTGGGCTGGAAGAAGTCCCGGCCGGGGCCAAGGCGGTGACATCGCCGGCGGCGCTGTCGCGGCACAACTCATAATTCCGTCTCCAATCGCCTATCTCCAGCCGGACCCGCTGATTTCAATTCCACGCCTGTCCAACTCCTGCAGGAAAGCTCGAGCCGGAATGGACATTTCCGGGGGATGCACGCCGCGGGCGCGAATTTCGCCGCGGGCCAGCATCTGCGCCGCCACCGAAATGGGGAAGCCGGTGTCGCGAGCGACCGCGCTGAAAACCGGCCGGGTGCTGTAGCGGGTGGTGGCGTCGAGAGTAAGGCGGCGTTTGCGGCCGGCGCTGCTGCCTTCCACCACGACGCGAACCGTCTCGGCATCGCGCGGAGGCGCATCGCTGCCGGGGGCGCGCCCCTTCAGCAGTTGCTCGAGGAAAGCGCGCGGGGCCACCTGACAGCCATTGACCGCTACTGGAGTCTGTTCCAGCAAGCCCATGCTGCCCAGCAGGCGCACGGTTTCGATCAGCTGCGGGTCGTAGTTGATTTTGAAGAAGACTTCACGCACGCCCTGGCGGCGGAAGCTAAGAGGCAGGGTGGCGACTTCCGAGTGAATGGAGTGGCGAACCACGAGCTTGCCGATGGGCGCCGGGAAGCTCACCTTCTCCGGATCAGAAAAATGCTTCTCCTGACGAAACTTGCCGCCGATGTAATGCATGGGCGCAATAGTCAGCTCGTCAAGAATGGTGGCAATAGAGAAGCTAAAGGCCAGGGGATCGGAGGCGGCGGAGCGCAGTTCGCGGCTGCCGTTGTAAACCTTGATGGCGGTGACGCGCTGCAGTTGGTCGGCGAGGAAGCGGGCCATCACATTGGCGATGCCGGGAGCGCTGCCGATGCCCAGGATGGCGAGGCGGCCGGCGCGGCGAAATTGGGAATTGAGCTTGAGCTGCTGACGCGTGGTGTAGAAGAGTCCGCCCAGGTCAAGATAGTGGGCGCGGGCAGCGAGCGCGGCTTTCATGACCGCGAGATTCCAGTAGTACTGGGTGCAGTTGAGAACAGCAACGGCGCCGCTGAGCAGGCGAACGGTGTCGGCGGTTTGGCGCACATCGCAAAAGGCGGCGCGCGCCTTGCCGTGGCCGAACTCGCGAGCTGCCTGCCGGGCGCGGGGCTGGTCGTAATCGGCAACGATGATTTCCGAGGCCTCGCGCGAGCGGGCCAGATCATAAAGCGCGGCGCGGCCCATCAGGCCGGCGCCCAGAACGATGAAGCGCATAGTGCTCTCCTCTTCTTTTGCCCCGCTGGGGCTTGGTTTTAGTTCGGCTTCGACTACCCCGGGCTCACGCCCGGGGCTACATTCTTGCGCTGCTTCGCGGCCAAATCTGCTGCTGTAATCCCACTTTTGCTAGGGTGACGCCCTCCTGTGGAGGGCGTTTCGCCGGCGAGGGCGCCCGCGCCACAAATGTACTTGCGAGGGCAAGATGCCCTCGCCACAGCCAGCGGGACGCCAACGCTACGACGTCCGCCCCTCGCGACAGCTGGTCAGCGATCCCATCGCGCCAAAGGCGAGCGTGCTGGGGCTCCGGCGAGATACCGGCGCTACAAAGAACGCATAGGTCCTTCGCACGCGCCCGCCCTTCGACTTCGCTCAGGGCAGGCTCTCGCGGACGCGGCTCGTGCGCACTCAGGATGACAGCATTAGTGGGTTCGGGCGCTGGCATCAGAGTTTAGTTGGCGGCGGCCGTTTCCACCAGTTCGGCGCCAAGTTCGGGCTGGCCTTCGGGGCGCGCCCGCAGGCGGTACCAGAGCAAAATCGCGGCCAGCGAGAACACAAATATCACGGTGGAAATGGCGTTGATCTCCGGGGTCATGCCGCGGCGCAGACGCGACCAGATTTCCAGTGGCAGAGTGTTGTCGCGGCCAATCAGGAAGAAGCTGACGGCGATCTCGTCCATGGAGAGGGTGAAAATCAGCAGCGCTGCGCCGATGATGGGCAAGCGCAGGTTGGGCAGGGTGACGCGCCAGAAAGTCTGCCAGTAGTTGGCGCCCAGGTCGAGCGAGGCTTCCTCCTGGGCGCGGTCGAGTTTCTGCAGGCCGGCAAAGATGTCGGTGGCAGCAACGGAAATCAGCGCAGTGCCGTGGCCCAGGGTGATGGTAAGCAGGCTAAGGTGCAGGCCCATGCCCACGAACAGCATGAGCAGGGAAAGGCCGGTAATGATGCCGGGCAGAATCAGGGGCAGCAGGACGAGGCGGCGGAAGGCGGCTTTGCCGGGGAAGCTGGCGCGGTCCAGGGCCAAGGCCGCCGGTATGCCCAGGAGCAAAGAAATGGCCATGGCGGCGAGAGCGACCGTCAAACTGTTGAGGACCGAGCTCCACATGGCGCCATCGCCCAACAACACGCGGTACCAGCTGAGCGTGAAATCATGCGGCGGGAAGCCGCCTACGCCGCCGCCGTTGAACGAGTAGACGATCAGAACCAGGATGGGCGCGTACAGAAAAGCGAACACCAGAGCGGCGTAGAGCGCGAGCCAGCGCGGGTTGCGGGCGGGGGCGCTCACGAGTAGCTCCACTTCTTCTCCAATCGCTCGGAGAGAAACAGGAGGCTGACCACCAGCAAGAGCATGCACAGCGATATGGCCGCGCCCAAGGGCCAGTTGTAGGCGGCGCCAAAGAGGCTGACAACGATGTTGGAGATCATGATTCCGCTGGGGCCGCCGAGCAGCAGCGGGGCCAGGAAGTCGCCCAGGCTGAGGACGAAGGCGAAGGTCGCGCCGGCCAGCACGCCGGGAATGGAGAGCGGCAGAATCACTCGCCAGAAGGTCTGCAGCGGGGAAGCGCCGAGGTCGTGCGAGGCCTCCACCAGGTTGCGCGGAATGTGCTCCAGCGAGGCGTAGATGGGCAGAAAAGCAAACGGCGTGTAGATGTGGGTGAGCGTGAGCACCACCGCAAACGGGCTGTAGAGGAGAAACTCCGCGGGATGGCGCGTCAGGTGCACGTATTGCAGCAGGGTGTTGAGCACGCCATCGCTGCCCAGGATGGTTTTCCAGGCATAAGCGCGCACCAGGTAACTGACCCACAGGGGAATGATGACCAGTTGGTAGAGCAGGTCCTTGCGTGCGCCGGCGTGAAAAGAAAGATAGTAAGCCAGCGGATAGCCCAGCAGCAGGGCGAAGAGCATGACGCGGGCGGCAATCCACATGGAGCGCAGCAGGGTTTCAAAATACACGCGCACCCGCAGCAGTTCGCGGTAGTTACCCAGGTTCCAGTGGTGAGCGATGGTCTGCGCCGGGGTGACCGACCAGAAGCTGTAGCAGAAGAGCAGGGCGTAGGGGACGAGCAGGAACACCGTGACCCAGAGCAGCGGGGGCACGGTGACGGCGGTTTTGTAGGCGCGGGAGAACACTCAGGACCTTTCCTGGGAGTCGCGCACGGGGATGACGTCGGCGACGGAGAATTCAAAGGCGTGCTGGCCGGTCAGAGCGCCGTGACTGGACACGCGAACCGTAAGCTTGAGTCCTTCCGCGCACTCCACCTGCAGCAGGTCAGTGGCGCCATGGAACGATTGGGTGAGGATGCGGGCCTGGAAGCGAACGCTTTGCTCGCCGGCGGGTGCGTTCGCGTCGGCCAGCCGGATGTGTTCGGGACGCAGAGAGAAGAGGGCGAGGCCATCGGGCGCTGAGACGCGGAATTCCAATCCGTGGCAGCGCGCAACCCCGCGTTCCACGCGGCCGCGCAGCAGATTGGTGTGGCCGATGAACTGGGCAGTGTAGGAAGTCGCGGGGCGGCTGTAGATATCGCGCGGCGTGGCTACCTGCTCCAGGCTGCCGTTGCGCAGCAGAGCAATGCGGTCAGACATGACCATGGCCTCTTCCTGGTCATGGGTGACGAAGACGAAGGAGATGCCGACCTCGCGCTGCAGGGATTTCAGCTCCAACTGCATCTGGCGGCGGAGATTGGCGTCGAGGGCGGAAAGCGGTTCGTCGAGCAGGAGCAGGCGGGGGCGGTTTACCAGGGCACGGGCGAGGGCGACGCGCTGCTGCTGGCCGCCGCTGATCTTTGCCGGCTTGGAGGCGGCGAAGGCGCTCATCTTGACCATGTCCAGGGCCTCCTCCACGCGCTTTGAAACTTCACTTGCGGCGACCCTCTGCACACGCAAGCCGTAAGCGACGTTGTCGCGCACGGTGAGGTGAGGGAAAAGAGCGTAGCTCTGGAAAACGGTGTTGACGCGGCGACGGTAGGGCGGCAGCGGATCGAGGCGCTCGCCGGCCATCCAGATTTCGCCGGAGTCAGCGCGTTCGAAGCCGGCAATCAGGCGCAGAAGGGTGGTCTTACCGGAGCCGCTTTCCCCGAGGATGGTGAGAAACTCGCCTTCGTCCACGTGCAGGGAAATGGCGCGGAGGACGGCGAGCTTGCCGAAGCTCTTGGCCACGGCGCGGATAGAGAGCAGGGGCTGCGGTTGGGCGGCGTGTTGGGCCGGAGAGGTCATGCAAACAAGGAGTCAGGAGTCAGGAGTTGGGAGTCAGCGAGGGAGTGTCTGTAACCGAAAGTTCGTAGCGTTCCCATGACAGTGGTTTTCAGCCATCCTTTTTTGACAGGCTGCGAATGCGACCCGCAGGGGCTAAAGCCCTCGCCTTGGGCAAGCCTTAGCGGCACGGCTGAAGCCGTGCCCTTCCGAAAGCCCATCTTTGAAGCAGTTCTAAACACCCTGAATGCTATTCACGGGCCGGACCCCGACTCCCGACTCCTGATAACTGACTCCCGGTTTACTGGGCGGCTTTCACCTCGTTCCAGATTTCGTTGTACTTGGCGCGGCGGGGAACATTCTGCCAGAAGTAAATACGCTTCTGGTAGGCGTCCACATCGTCGAGGTGCAGGTTTTTTTTCTCCTCCGCGGTCATGAACAGCGCCGCCTGCGGGTTGGCCGGGATGTAGCCGGTTACGTCGGCGACCTTCTTCTGAGTTTTGGCTTCGATCATAAATTCCAGGAACTTGTAGGCCAGGTCCTTGTTGTCGCTGGCGGCGGTGATCATGAGGTGGTCAATCCAGCCGGTAGTGTTCTCCCGGGGGATGATCTCGCCAATGGGGAAGTTTGCCTTGCGCAGCTGGTTGGTCATGAGCGGCCAGCCCATGGCAGCAATGATTTCGTGATTCTGAAACAAATTGGTCAGCTCGCCGCCGGTGGACCAGATCTTGCGGATATTGGGTTTCAGGGCCAGCAGCTTGGCCTTGACCGCATCCAGTTCCTGGTCGTTCAGATTGTAGAGGTGGCTGGGGTCGGGCTTGTCGTAGCCCAGCACCTGCGCCGCCATGTACAGGGTGGAGAGATCGTCCCAAACGGAAAGCTTGTTGCGAAATTGCGGATCCCAGAACACACTCCAGCTATCCGGCGGCTGTTTGAAAACGGTGGTGTCATAGAGCAACGGGTTGGGGCCCCAGGTAAAGGGCACGCCGTAAACATTGCCGTTGGCCTTTACCAGCGGCATAGAAGTGAGCTGCGGCGAAAGCTGGGTATAGCTGGGAATGCGGGAAATGTCGAGAGGCGCGGCCAGGCCGGAAGTGGCGATCATGGTGGCCACGTCGCTGGAAGGAGAAATCACGTCATAGGTGCTGGCGCTGCCGCCGCGCAGCTTGGCCACCAGTTCGTCGTCCGAGCCCATGTAGGAAGCGGAAACTTTGCAGTGGTATTGCTGCTCGAAATCGTGGACATAGGAAGGGTCGGCATAGCCCTCCCAAACCAGCAGGTTGAGCGTGGGTTCCTTTTTGGCACAGGCGGAAAGCAGAAGCGTGAGGAAGAGCAGAACCGCAACGAAAATGTAGCGCAAAATTCGGCGCAGGCGGGACGGCCGTGCGACAGCCGGCAAGACGCCCCATCGCGCTAAAAGCGGGCGCGCTGGGGACCCCAGTGGGACGCCGGCGCTACGGATTCTTCTCATTTCCCACCTGCCGGTGCAGACTTGCCCGAAAAGTCCGGCGCCTGGTAAACGACTTTGCCCCCCACCATGGTGAGCAGCACCTGGGTTTTATCCGTCTGACTGGCGGGAACCTTGAACAGGTCCTGATTAAGAATAATCAAATCGGCAACCTTGCCCGGCTCGAGCGAGCCTTCGGTTTTCTCGCGATGGCCGGCGTATGCGGCGCCCAGGGTGTAGCCTGAGATGACCTGCGGCAGGGTGACGCGTTCGCTGGGAACGAAGCCGCCGGCAGGCGTGCCCTCGGCAGTCTGGCGGGTGAGCGCGGTTTGCACGCCGGGCCAGGGATTGAGTGTGACCACGGGCCAGTCGCTGCCGAAGGCCAGCCGCCCGCCGGAAGCGAGAATGCTGTGCCACACCCAGGCGCGAGTCGTGCGCTCGGGACCGATGTTGGGCGACCATACCTTGAGCGTGTCGGCGTCGGGATAGGCATGCAGGGGCTGCATGCTGGCGATCACGCCCAGCTGGCCGAAGCGGGGAATGTCGGCGGCGCTGATGGTCTCGATGTGCTCCACGCGATCGCGCGAATCCTTCGTTCTGTTCGCCTGATGGGCTGCCTGATAGGAGTCGAGGGCCAGGCGCACGGCGCGGTCGCCGATGGCGTGGGTAAAGATCTGGAAGCCGCGACCGTCAAGTTCCGCCACCGCCTGCTTGTACTTGGCCGGATCCCAGAACAGCTTGCCGCTCTGGCTGGGATCGTCGGTGTAGGGCTGGAGCATGGCGGCGGTGTGCGACTCGACCACGCCATCGAGAAAGAACTTGACCGCGCCGCCGGAGATCCATGCGTCGTGATATTTGGCGCGGGCCTTCTCCAGCTTGCTGATCTCTTTTTGGGTTAACTCGGGCGGGCTCACAATATCGCTGACGTAAAAGCGAACTGTAAGCTGGCCCTGCTT
>DASVBI010000732.1:0-4326 GCA_036375915.1 Terriglobales bacterium
AGCGCGACGCAACAGCTCGCCGATGGCTTCGGCGGGCTCAGCCGCCAGCGCGGTTTCAAACAAAATCACATCGGCGCTGAACTTGGCGACGGCGGAAATGGCCTGGCCGTAGCTTTCCGCCTGGCCAACCACGCGGATATCATCTTCCAGGGCGAAAATCTTGCGCAAGCCGACCCGGAAAATGGTCTGGCTGTCGGCCACGATCAGGCGGGTAAAGGCCTTACCGTCAGTACTCTGCGGGTTCTCGCTACCGCCCTGAAGTTGAACCGGGCTGCTGGCCATAACGCTTATTGCTTCCTCGAAGCTGTTACGCGCTCTAAACCGTACTCGTCAATCACCACGCCTACCCAGAAGCTCTGATTTTCCTGAAAACAGCGCACCGCGCGGCCGCGGCAGTTGACCACCACCCCGCTGGCGGTTCCCAGCACCTGGGCGGGCATGCAAATGCTGAATTCCACGGCCGACCCGATGGGAACTTCCGCATCCGTCTGGAAGAGGACGCCGTTGGCAGAGATGTTGCGCGTCTGGCCGGCATGTTCGCCCTGCGGGCTATGGAATTCCACCGGCAACTGAAGAGGGAAACGAGCGGCGCTCTGCATATCGTGGAAGCGGGCCGAGGGCCGCGCCGCATCCACTTCCGCTACCGCCGAATGTGGCCTGACGTCTTTGGACACGCTGTTTCTCCACTATGGAGGCAGCCGGGGGTAGCGCGCTCCAGCCCACAAGCTGGGATACGAGGCAGCTTACAACGAGGCATGAGGCGGGAAAAGTTACGAAAGTTATGGCCTATTCGGATGGGATAGGAGTGAGGGTAAAGCATCGCCGTGGCCTAACCTGGATGCCTCGATCAGCCGGACGTCTTCGCGGTAGCTGCGGGCGCGCACGCCCGCACGACTTAACCTATGCGGGCCAGAGGGATCGGTCTCAGTTCTGACGGAACTAATTCTGAAGGGGAGCCGCGGAGCCAGATTACGGAAGTGACCGCTATCACTGAGCGGGCGGCCAAAAGGGGGTAGATTCTGCTAGAGGAAGCTGGGGGAGAGGAGGCCAAGCCTGCTGCCAGCAAGCCACGATGCGAGACCCACGTTTCTGGGTTCAGAAGGCGACGCGGGCAATGGAGCGAAGAACGGTGGAATGGTTGCGGCGGGCTGCGCACCCTCGCACTGTCCGCAAGAAGGAGACGCACGACTCACTTCCGGTTCTCCCGGACCTGCATCGTCAGTATCAACTTCACGGTTTAGCGAAAGCTACATTGCCGGGCTGGCGGCGGCAGGAATCGCGGCGCATTTTGCTCTGCATTACCTGGCAGGAACTGGGGCCGAAATCTACAACGTGCCGCTCTACGTAACCCTGGCGATCGGCGGAGTGCCGCTGCTGATGGGGCTGACGCGGCGTCTGCTGAAGGCGGAGTTTGGCTCTGACCTGCTGGCGGGAATCTCCATTTTTAGTTCGGTGCTGCTGGGGCAATACCTGGTGGGCTCCATTATCGTGCTCATGCTCTCCGGCGGCACGGCGCTGGAGCAGTTTGCCACGCGGCGGGCTTCCTCGGTGCTGGACGCGCTGGCCAAGCGCATGCCGTTAGTGGCGCACCGCAAGAGTGACGGCGCGATCGCGGACACTGAGCTGCAGCAGATCGCGATCGGCGACCTGCTGGTGGTGTTTCCACATGAAATCTGCCCGGTGGACGGCGTGGTAGTGGAAGGTCACGGAGTGATGGACGAATCGTACCTGACGGGCGAACCCTACGAGATGTCGAAGACGCCAGGCTCGAAGGTTCTGTCGGGGGCGATCAACGGCGACACCGCGCTGACCATTCAGGCGGAGGCGCTGCCGGTGGACTCGCGCTACTCCAAGATCATGCGGGTGATGCAGGAAACGGAACAGAAGCGTCCGCACCTGCGTCGGCTGGGCGACAAGCTGGGCGCCTGGTACACGCCGATTGCCGTCGCAGTGGCGGGTGCGGCGTGGGCGGCCACGGGAGAACCTATGCGCTTTCTGGCGGTGGTGGTGATTGCCACCCCCTGCCCGCTCCTGATTTCCATTCCGGTGGCCGTGATCGGCGCCATTTCGCTGGCGGCGCGGCACGGAATCATCATCAAAAATCCGGCGGTATTGGAGCAGATTTCTACTTGCCGCACGCTGATCTTCGACAAGACCGGAACCTTGACCTACGGCAAACCGGCTTTGACGGAGGTGATTCCGGCGCCCGGGTTCACCAGCGAAGGTGTGCTGCAGGACGCGGCCAGCCTGGAACAGTACTCCAAGCACCCGCTGGCCGGCGCCATCGTGGTGGCCGCGCAAGGGGCCAAGCTGGGGTTGGAGGCGGTAAGCCATGTGAGCGAGCGCCCGGGCGAAGGGCTGGAGGGAGTGGTGGCGGGGCGGGTGGTACGCATCACTGGGCGGAGCAAGGTGGCGGAACTGGAGTTGGCCCTGCCGCCGCCTGTAAGCGGGTTGGAGTGCCTGGTGTTCGTGGACGGCAGACATGCGGCCACGTTCCGCTTTCACGACGCGCCCAGGACGGAGAGCCGGTCATTTGTGGACCATCTCAAGCCCAAACATGCGGTGGAAAAGGTGATGCTGGTCTCGGGCGACCGCGAGTCGGAGGTGCGCTACCTAGCGGAGGAGGTGGGAATTACCGAGGTCCATGGCAGCCAGGCACCGGAGCAGAAGGTGGCGATCGTGGAGGCGGAAACGGAGCGGGGGCGCACGCTGTTCTTGGGTGACGGCATCAATGACGCGCCCGCGCTCATGGCGGCGACGGTGGGCGTGGCCTTCGGACCGAACAGCGATATCACTTCGGAAGCGGCTGACGCAGTGATTATGACCACCTCGCTGACCAAGGTGGATGAACTGTTTCACATCAGCGACCGCATGCGGGCGATTGCGCTGCAAAGCGCGTTGGGCGGCATGGCGCTTAGCATCGTGGGCATGATTGCCGCCGCCGCCGGGTAGCTGCCGGCCCTGCACGGGGCCATCGCCCAGGAAGTGATTGACCTGCTGGCGGTGCTGAATGCGGTGCGGGTAGCGCTGCCCACAAAAACGATGTCGGATTTTGAGGCGGTGGGTTCTTTCGCGGAGTCGAACCGCAAACATTTGGGGACGGGCGCCTGAAAAGGGAAGCCCGGATAGTGGTCTATGGAAGGCATTTGGCTGGTATTTCTGGTGGTGTTGGCGCTGAACCTGCTGCCAGCGTTCGCGCCACCAACGTGGATGGCGCTCTCGTTCTTCAGCTATAAATTTCCTGAAAACGACATCGCTTTGCTGGCGCTGGTGGGAGCGACGGCGGCCACGCTGGGGCGGGTGATTCTGGCAAAATCGGCGCGCAGCCTGGTGCGCGGCAAGCTTCTGAGCGCGGAAACGCGGCAGAACATTGACGCCATCAAGGAGAAGCTGCAGGGAAAACGTACGTTAACCGCGGGCGCGTGCCTGTTCTATGCTTTCAGCCCGCTGCCTTCCAATTACCTGTTCATAGCTTACGGGCTGACTACGCTGGAGCTGCGGATTCTGGCGCTGCCGTTTTTCCTGGGGCGGCTGATCGGGTACAACTTCTGGGCGCACCTGGGGTCGGCGGCGGCGCGCAAGCTGGCCATTGAGGCGCCGCAAAGCTACATGAGCGCGTACTTCATTGCAGTGCAGGTAGCGTGCCTGGCCCTGATTTATGTCTTTACGCGCATTGACTGGCGGCGGCTGCTGGAGGAGCGCAAGCTGCGCTGGGCGGTGAAGAAGAGTTCTCAGTCCCTGGTACCCAGTTCCCAGTTGCCAGCAAACGGCAGTGAGACAGCAGCCCGAACAAATCCGCGCAGAGGGTGAATTTTTCGAATGCGCTCTGAAGCATGCATTCTTGCTGGCCGGAACTGAAGGGCGAAAGCCGCGCCCTTTTCCAGCTGAACAGGGGACAAGTTCCGCCGGCCAAGGTAGGGAGATTGCCGTAGATGGCGCGGGGCCATAGAATGAAGGGGCGAAGCGGGGCGTAGCTCCGTTTTGCGCTTCCCTACAACCGGCGCCGGAGAGATGGCCGAGTGGCTGAAGGCGCACGCTTGGAAAGCGTGTATACGGGAAACCGTATCGTGGGTTCGAATCCCACTCTCTCCGCCATGTCCTTTCGTTACTTGCACTTACGATCCATGGTGTCCATCTTGGTTACTATGGAGGCGTTCCGGTGCAAGTCACCATCATCAAGAAAGTCAAGACTGATAAGGGCTGGAAATTTGAGCCAGTCGATTACCACGGCAACGGGAAGATCAAGCCTGACACTCGGCCGCACACGTTCTACCTGGACTGGTATGAGGACGGCAAACGCAAGCGCGAGGCGGTTGGCAAGTTCGC